>NZ_JBVHLF010000057.1:0-48832 GCF_055559155.1 Kitasatospora sp. NPDC024654 | reverse complement strand
CCCCCGGGCAGGCACCCCCGGGCAGGCACCCCCGGGCAGGCACCCCCGGGCAGGCACCCCCGGGCAGGCACCCCCGGGCAGGCACCCCCGGGCAGGCACCCCCGGGCAGGACGCTCGCCCACCGCTTCGCGGGGGCATCGCGCCTGCCAGGGAGAGCGGGACCGAGGCACCCGTGTTGCGACCACCCTGACTCAGGCTCAGGATCCATCGGGGTCGTGCGAACCGGCGGGCCCGCGCGAAGACCGGGTGGGACCTGCCACCAGGTATTGAGTCTGGCTACCCCACCCACCCCCAGTACGGCCGTGACCTGCGACTACGTCACGGGACAGGGTGTCCGCTCTATGGCTGGACACCAGATCGGACGTCCATGGAAGGACACCCATGGTCCGACGCCCTGCGCGACAGCGAGCTGGTCACCGCGTCAACGGCAGGACAGGCTCACAGGCACATTCCCGGGCCGTAGCCACCGATCGATGGCGTCCCACCAAGTGGTGCAGCAGGGATCTTGGAATAACCTCTGGTCATGCGGCGGCCATCGCGCAACTCGCTGAGCGAGAAGGATCGCTGAGCAGCAAGCACGTGTCCCGCGGTGGTTCGTGTCACATCCTGCTAGCATCCGCCGCTACCGCACCCAGGGAGGGGTGCCACACCACGGGGAGGGACATGGACCCCGCACTCATCACCGGCATCGCCTCGGTGCTGTCGGCCGGTGTCGCATCCGCTGGAACGTACTTCACCATGCGAGGGAATCGGCGGCACGACAAAACCGAACAGGACTCGAAGATCCGCGACAAACGGGAACTGGTCTATAAGGATGCCGAGAAGCTCGTCACTGCGTTCGAGAGCACCGCCGCGCTTCTCGTCGAAGTTACCCTCCGGGAGCGCGGCGCCGTGCGGAAGGAACTCGGCGACAACTTGGTGCGCATGCTCCGCTATCACCGCACCCTTGCCCTAACCGGGCCAGTGGGGATCACCTACATATGGCGACTCATCGAGGGGCGCGCCAACAACCTCGTGCACGCACTGGACGATCTCGGATTCAGTGACCCGGACCACGAGCCGACGGCGGAGGAGGGGAAGCGGGCCGCCGAGGAGCTGGCGGACTTCGCCAAGCACGTCGCCCCGTCATTCGGCATCATGGGTACGCTGCTGGACGACCCGCGGCTGATGTGCAGGCTCGACATCCAGCACCAAGTCGATGAAGAAGGCGAGAGCCTCAGCGTGAGAGTTCCGCCAGCCAAGCGCCGACTGTGGTGGCTGGATCGGCGCTCTGCCGACAGATATGAGGCTCTGGGGCAGCCGGCGTCGGAGAGGCCCGAGTAGCCATATACGACGAATGGATCGTCTCCCCCACCCTGCGACAAACTCCCGCCCAGCGCACCACCGTTGACCCACGACCACTACACCACTTCATGGGACACGATCCACCGATCACGGGCACCGCGTGATCGGAGCGCCTGGCGCCTGGCGGATTGGGCGGTTCATCACCGTCGGGTATGGACGCTGCGCAACAGAACGGCTGAGGGTCGGCCGGGCCGGTGCGGGGGCGAGGAGGTCCTGGAACGCTCGGATCGTGGCCGGTGTGGGGCGTTCGTCGATCTCGGCCAGGCGGGCGCGCAGGCGCTCTTGGGTCCGACGGACGGCCTCGGTGCGGCCCAGGGCGATGTGCTGACGAGCGAGGCGCAGGTGGAGCTGTTCGTTGTACGGGTCGTGGTCCAGAGCACGTTCGAGGAGGCCGAGTGCTTCCTCAGGATCGGTCGTGTTGGCCGCGAGGGCGCCGAGGGCGTTGAGGACGCGGCGGCGGGCATCCTCGCGCGGGGCGGTGAGCCAGGGGCGGTCCAGGCCCTGGCAGAGTTCGCCGTGGTAGAGGTCGACGGTCCGGCGGTGCGCGGCGGTGCGCTCGGCCGGGTCGGTCGCGGCGGCCGCGCTTCGCGCGGCCACGTGGAACTGTTCGAGGTCGGTCTCGACGAGTGCGGGGTCGAGCCGCCACAGCCCGCCGGCCTGGAGGAGCACCGGCACGGAGGTGGTGGCTCCGAGAGCGGTGCGCAGGGCACCACGGATGCTCTTCTTCGCGGTATGAAAAGCCTCGGTGCCGGTAGTGGCCGGGTCCTTCTCGGGCCAGATGGCTTCGAGAACGGCATCCTTGGTCGAGCCTTCAGGACGAGTGGCGAGGTAGGCGAGGAGTTCACCGGCGTAGCCGGTCAGGCCGCGGGTGATCAATTCTCCTTGGACGGTGGTGGCCAAGGGCCCGAGCAGGGTGATGCTGATCGGTCGCCTCGTTTGTACTTCGGTCGAAGCCGTCGGCGGAGCTTCGCTCGGGACGGATTGCTCGGGTTGATGGCTTGAAGCCGCCCCAAAGGAAGTGCCGGGCTCGCAAGCTGCTTCTAATTGCTCACTTTCCTGAGGGCACTCCGAGAAGTCCCCTTTGTCATTTTCGAAATGGAGCAGCGCGCTTGCTGCCGCCTCATCTGAAAAACTGTCCCTCAACCGAAGAACGTCCGGACTGGTCACGCTCGGAGTGGATCTGACCTCCGGCGCCCCGGTCAGCGATGACGGCACTACGCGCTGTCGCGCTTCCGGGACCTGTTCATCAGCCTCCGGAAGCAGAGCGAGAAGGATGTCCGCGGTGGTGGTGGGCAGATGAAAGAGACGCAGCGAGTCTGGTGCGACCGCGCCTGTGGCAGTGGCGCTACCGTCTAAGGCAACGTGGTAGACGAGCGCGTCAGCGGGTGGGACGGCACCATCGGTGAGCACGACTGCCGCTAGACCGGTACCACGGCCGACTTCGAGGAGTGTCCGCAGGCGCTGGTGGTGGCGCGGCTCGTGGCGGGTGAGCAGGATCAGCAGTTGGGGCTCGTCCAGGCCGGCTGGGCCCGTGCCTTCATGGTGTTGGCGGGTGCGATGCAGGTGCTCATCTTCGAGTGCGCCGATGGCGGCTTCGGTGTCGGACACTAGGCAGCAGTGGTGGAGCCGGCCGTCGGTCAGGCCCGGAGCCAGGCGCGCGATCTCGGTGCGGGGCAGCAGCAGGCGCGCGGTCTCCGGCGCGGTGAGCGCGCTGACGAGCAGCGCGCGGGCGGCGTCTTCGGAGCCGGGGCCGGTGAGTGCCAACATCCGGTGATCGCGCTCGGTCAGCAGGTCGAGAAGGCCTTGCTCCCTGGTCCCGCGGGCTCCGACGGGAAGGTCAGGGGTCTGGGTGCCGGATACGGCGGTGGTGGGAGTGTTGTCCTGCTGGTGCCGGGTGATGCCGCGCATCGCCGCGACGAGCGACGTCTCTTCCGGGCGGGGACCGTGCGTGTCAGTCCCATCGCCGAGTTGGTAGTCGCGACGGCGGCGCAGGGTTCGTCGGACAGCGGCAGCGCTGAGAGCCGCGGCCGCGGTGAGCGCGAGGTAGCCTGCGCCGCTGGGCAGTTGGACTCCGGTCTCGTGGGGATGCCGCAGCACGGCAGCGGGACGGCTGGGCTCGGTGGCCTGCCCAGCGTGCGCAGTTGGCGAGGCTTGCTGCGCAGGCGAGGGAACTGGTCGCGCTGGCTGTGCGGCGAGCGTTGGAGGCGAAGGCGGTGTTTGGGTGGCACCTGGTGGGGCCGGGACGGGCGGCGGTGGAAGCTGGCCGAGGGCTGACGGGGATGTGGTGGGTAGGAGGAGGGTCCAGCCCGGGGTGATCTTGTCGGGGTCGCTGAGGTAGGTGCCGTCGGCCTGGATCTGGTGCTTGTTGAGTTCGTAGATCTCGCGCCAGCGCAGGGGATTGTCGAGGTGGCGCTCGGCCAGGTCCCAGAGGGTATCGCCGGACTGGACCGTGCAGGACGCAGCGGACTGAACCGCCGGGCCCGCCGGATCCTTCTGTGTCTGGTCGGCGAACGGAGGGGCGGTCGGGACGGCAGGCGCGGTGGCGGCGACCGGGGCAGTCCATGCCGCGAGCGTGGTGCTGGTGCGAACAGCGGGTGCGGTGCGCAAGCTGGTGGCGATAGCGAGGGCGATCGCACCGACGAGCAGCCCGGCGATGGTGCGGCGGGCGGTCAGTGCGAGGAGGTTCGGGCTGGTTCCGTGGCTGAGCGTGGCGAAGTTCGCTGCGTGCCAGAGGACTTCGCGAAGCGTCTGCAGAAGGAGGCGGGCCCACAGCAGCCAACACAGGCAGTAGAGGATCTGCAGGAGCAGGATCACGGAGAGCGGGTTGGCGGCCCAGACGGTGAGCTCGTCGAGATCGGGGAGGTGCCGAGGACGGAATGGCGCGGCCCAAGTGACCAGGGCATACGGGAGGCCGGCGAGAAGGCTGAGCAGGGCGACCCCGGCTGCGGCGGCGCGTAGGAGGGCGGCCAGGCGGCCGGCGTGCGGCGTCACTGGCCGGTCTCCTCGGCGTGCGCGATAGCGGTGGCGGTGACGCTGATGCTGGTGATGCCGATGAGCGTGAGAATTTGGGTGCGCTGGGAGCGGTGGACCGTGACGGTTACCTGGTCACCGCGGGCGGACGCGCTGCCAGTGGCACCAGCGGCGCGAAGGTAGGCGGTGGCAGCCTGCTCGGCGTCGGTGCTGCTCAGGACGAGGGTCTGTTCGTCCCGGAGCTGCTTGAGGTCGAGGTGACGGGCGCCGTCGCGGGCAGCCTCCTGTGCTTCGCCGTAGGCGCGGACTCTTGCGCTCAGGGCGAGCCCGCCATCGACGGTAAGGCCGAGCAGAGCAAGCAGGCCCAGGACGATGACCACGGTGAAGGCGGTCACCGTCCCCTCGGCCCTGTCACGGCAGCGTCTGCCAAGCGTGTGGTTGGTCATCAGCCCTCCTCCGCGCGGTAGTTCTCTACGGGTACAGCGAAGGTCTCGGTGAGGGTGTGGGTGCCGGGCCAGGGCAGCTCGGTCAGGCCGGCGAGGTCCGCGGTGCAGGCCACGGTTGCGCTCACCTGGCCGCCGGGCCTGAACGCGGTGGTGTCCACGGTGACCGAGAGTCCGCCGCATCCGGTCCCTGCGCCCGCAAGGGCCGCGGCTGCCGAGGAGTTCGCCGCTGTGCTCGCTGCTGCCGGGTTGCGCGCGAGAGAGGCGGCGCGGGCGGCCTGGTGGGCTGCGTCTGCGACATCGAGACGGGCCGAGACCAATCTGCCGGCACCGACCGCGGCCACCAGCAGCATGATCAGCACCTGGGCAACCAGAACCATCTGCACGGAAGCCGATCCGCAGTCGCCGCGCAGGCGCGGTCGAGTGGGCAAGGTGGGCTCCTCCGGATCAGTCGGTGGACGGGGCGAGTCGTTCGACGGGCCCGCTGGCGTGGGCTCGGACGTGCAGGTGGAGGCCCGGCAGCACGGCCACCACGCCGCCAGTCACCTCCGCACTCGCCTCACGCTCGGTTCGCTGGACGATCACCTGGGGATCCATCAGGGATCCTGATCCAACTTGCTGGAGGAAGGAATGCCCATCGGCCCATCCTGCCGAGGCCGTAGCGTGTTCAGCGCGGGCCGTCGCCAGCGCTCGCGCGGCTGCTGCCTGAGCGACGTGCTGCGCATGCTCGGCCATCGCGAACTGCACAACCGCCGCGATCAGAAGCATCAGCAGCGCAATACTGCCTGCGACTTCGGCAGTACTCTCGCCACGATCTCGATCAGGGGTCAGTGAACGTGGTAGACGCATGGCCACTTCTAGAAGTTGAGGGACTTGGCCTTGTCGAGAACCTTTGTCGTCAGGATGCCGAGTGCGCCCACCGCCACGATGATCAGCAGAGCGGTGATGACGACGGTCTCGGTGGTGTAGCCGGCTTCCGGCTCGCCCTTGGCCCGGGCGCGGGCTTCGGCGAGCCTGGCGGCGACGCGGCGCCCGACCGTGGCAGCGAAGGCGCGGGCGTAGGTCAACGTGTCACGCATCGAATACTCCTTGTGAAAAGGGCGCAGTGCAGCGGAACAGGCAGATTCAGAGGCCGGAGAGGGCGTGGGCGAGCGCGGGATAGCCGATGAACAAGAGGAAGCCGGCGAACAGCACGACGACGGGCAGGCTCATGCGCTCGGTGGCGGAAGCGGCTTCGGCCTCCGCCTCGGCCAGCAGGTGTCCGCGCAACGTGGCGGCCTTGCTGGTCAACGATGCCTTGACCTTCGCGCCTTCCTGGCCGGCCAGGGCGGTCGTGGCCGCCAGCTCCGAGAGCTCCGGCACACCGAGACGCTCGCCGAGTTCTCCGAGCGGTTGCCAGGGCGGGGTGCGGGTCACCTCGGCCTGCGACAGGGCACGGCGGAAGGCCGTGAACGCGGACCCGTGCCCGGCCATCGCGGCCGCGGTCAGGGCCTGCTCGACACCAGCGCCGCCGGAGAGTGCGACGACGGTCAGGTCGAGGAACATCGAGAGCGCGTGGCGGACCTCGGCCCGGTACCGATTGGCTCGCTGACGCAGCGCCAGATCGGGGGCGACGAACAACACAACGGCCACAGCCACAGAGCCCCAGGCGGGAACCAGCAGCGGGAGGCCTTCCCCCGCGATCGCCACCAGCACTGTGACCAGCCAGGGCATCAGGAAGCCCGCCACCGCGGCGGTCGCCTTCTCCGCGAGGTGCCGATCGACCGGGATCGCGAGGGCCCTCAGGTCAGCTGCGATCTTCTTCCCCGGCAGGTGGCAGCGCAGCAGCAGCGGCACGCACCGTGTGCCGAGCCGCCCCGACCAGCCGACGGCTCCGACGGCGGCACGCGGTGGAAGGGGTGCAGCTGGGATGAGGGCACGGGCGAGGGCGGGGACGGGAGGGCGCCAGCCGAGCCAGGCCCACCACGCGCCGGCACCGAAGGCGGCGCCGATCAGCAGGTACATCATGCGGCGGCCCCCGTTCCAGGACCGGCGAGCACGCGGGCGGGTTCGGCGAAGGTGGCGATCCGCCGCAGCCAGGTGAATGCGAGCGCGAACAGCCCACCGATCACGAGCAGGACCAGCTGTCCGGTGGCGGTGTCGAACGGCTGCAGGTAGGAGCGGTTGAGGACGATCAGCGTGGCGGCCATGCCGAGAGTGGTGGCCACCACGATCCGCACCGAAGTCCGGATCCGGGCCCGGGACGTGGTGGTCCGGGCACGCATCAGCGCCTGCTCCCGCGCGGAGCCGGCCAGGCCCGCCAACAAGTCGGAGAGCCGGCCAGACTGCCGGCCGGCGGCGCCCAGGAGCGCGATGACGACGAGGTCGCCGAGCGGGTCCGCGAGGTCCGCCTGGAGTTGCCGCAGCGCGTCCGGCAGACGATGGCCGCGCCGGATCGCCTCTGCACAGGCCGCGACCTGCGGGCGAACCGCGACCGGAGCAGTGGCGGTGGTGGCCAGCAGAGCCTGTTCCAGGCCGGCGGCCGCGGCAAGGGTGTCGCGCAACTGCTCGGTCCAGGTTGCGATCGCCTCGATCCGGGCCACCGCCTTCTCATGCTCCTTGTCGCGGCCCAGCACGGCGGGCAGCCACCAGACTGCCGCGGCAGTCAGCGGCGCCGCCACCGGCCACCCTGTCACCACCAGAGCGACCACAGCCACCGCAGCCGCGAGGGCCACGCGCCGGCCCAGGCACGCGGGCCGGCGCGCCCGCCACCAGACCACCAGGCGGCCTTCCGGCCGGTCCAACGGCCGCTCGACCGGCCGCACCGCAGTGAACAACTGCCAGGCTCCCCCGCCGAACCCGGCACCCAGCAGCAGGACCAGCAGCAGGCGGCCGCTCACAGCCCCCACCCGCCCGTGACCTCGGACGCCCGGTAGCCGACCGCCACCAGGTCCTCCATCGTCGCGGCGCGCAGCGGAGCCGCGGGCACCGCACGCCGGTCCGGTCCAGGACGGTAGATCTCGTTCGAGATCAGCTGGCTCCCGTCGGTATCGACGATCTCCCGGATCGAGGAGACGGCCCGGCGCCCAGCCGTGTCGCGGGTGAGGTGGATCACGAAGTGAACGGCGGAAGCCACCAGCAGGTTCGTCGCCTCCAGACTCAGCCGCTCCGGTGCCTGCACCGCGTAGGCCGCGAGCTTCGTGAAGACGCCGCGGGAGGTGGAGGCGTGGATCGTGCTGAGCGAACCGTCGTTGCCCTGCGACATCGCGTTGCACATCGGCACGACTTCGGCACCGCGGATCTCCCCGACGATCACCCGGTCCGGCGCCATCCGCAGGCCCCAGCGCACCAGCTCAGCCTGGTCGATCGCCCCCTCCCCCTCGATGTTCGCCTCACGCGCCTGCATCGGGACCACGTCCGGGTGCAAACCGTCCAGGTGAAGGCCCAGTTCGTACGTGTCCTCGATCGTCACCAACCGCTCGACGGCGGGAATCTCGGAGGCAAGCGCACGCAGCAGCGTCGTCTTACCCATGTTCGTGCCACCCGCGACGATGATGTTCTTGCGTGCCAGCACCAGCGCCCGCAGCAGTCCCTCCAGGTCGGCGTCAAACACGCCGAGCTGCCGCAACTGCGGCAGGGTTGCGCGCGGGTAGCGATGCATGCGGACGGAGAACGAGACCCGCCCGGAGACAGCCATCACCGCGAACATCCGCTGACCACCGGGAAGTTGCACGTTCAACCGGGGTACCGCTCGGTCGAACCGCCGCTCCTCGCTGCCACCGCGCGCCGCGATCGTGCGGATCAGCTCCACCAGCTCCTCGTCCGAGGCGGCAATCGGCGGCACCTGCTCCTTCCGCCCATCGGCGAACCGCACGAAAACGCGGTCGCATCCGTTCGCATCGACGTTCTCCACCTGCGGGTCGTCGAGCAGCTTCTGCAACTGGCCAAGGCCGAACAGGGCGTCGTGCGCGGCACGCAGCACCCGCCGCTCAGCCTCCGGGGTCAGTGCCTGAAGCCCTTGGGCCAACAGGACGGCCGTGAGCCGCTCCATCGCCTCGCTCAGGAACCGCTCCCCCGCCGCCCGGCGCTCGTGCACCGAGCGCGGCGGCTGGCCCATCTCCTCGCGGTACTGGCCGTCGGCCACCAGCTCCTTCGAGACCTCCGTCCGCAACCGCTCACTGAACTCCTCCTCGCGCCTGCGGTCCTGCTCGCCGCTGGCCGGCGCGGGAAGGTACTGGGGAGTCACGTTCATGCCTGATCACCTCGCAGCGCCGCAGCCAGATCCGCCGAGGCGGTTCGGGAAGGCTGCTCAGCCTGGAGTACTCCGGCCACAGGAACGGGCAGAAGCCGTTCGAGTGCAACCGCCAGGCCGCGAGCAGCATCCAGCAGCGGGTATCGCGTTGACCTCAGCGACCGGCGCTTCGGCGGCGTTGCCCCGCGCAACAGAGCGGCGCCAGCTGCGTCACGGGGCAGCAGCACGCACGCCGCCGCACCCAGCGCCACTGTCACCTCCTGGGCGGGCCAGAGGCAGGTACCGACCAACGCGACCACCACGGTCCTTCCCAACCCGCTCAGCCGCTGTGCGACTTCGGCCGTGTGCGCGAGCGCCTCCACCGCACCCTCACTCACCAACACGACCACGTCCGCGACGCCGACCACCTCCGCCGTACCGGGCGCAGTGGTCAGCCGGCCGCAGTCCGCCAGCACCAGCGTTCCGGCGAGATCCGCGCTCGCCCACACCGGGGCGAGTGCACCCAAGGCGGCTGTGCACTGCGCCGACTCCGCGGGCGCGGCCACCACCTCCACACCGCCGGGCAGCCGCTGCGCGTGCTCGGACACCAGCGACGCCGTCAGGCCCAACCGTCGGGCGGCCGCCGCCATGCTGACCAGTCCGGGGCTCTCTGGCAGGCCGAAGCGCAGCATCGCGTCACCCCCGGCCACGTCGGTCTCCGCCACCACCGGCCGGCCCTCACCCGGCCAGGCGGCCGCCAGGGCCAGCGCACACGTGCTCACTCCAGGTGCGCCCTTCGCCGATCCGAGAACGATCAGGCTCATCAGCGTTCACCGTCCGTGCCCGCGGCACCCAGCAGCACCACCGCGGGTTCCTGCACGGCCACCAACCGGCCCGCCTGGGTGGCAGGCACCTGCAGCGTCACCACCGCCTCGTCCGACGAGCCGCTGGTCGGCCGCACGTCGATCGTCATCGCCTCCGCTCCCACCGCAGCGGTGGCGGGTGATCCGACCCCACCCGGTGTCGTGGCCGGGCGGGCCTCGTACACCGCCACCCGGTCACCGGCGCCGAGGGTCGGCGGGTACCGGCCTTCCTTCAGAGCCAGCGGCACCACCGCCGTCCCCGGCGCAGTCGGCCCCTGGCCCAGCAGGTCCTCCGACAGCATCAAGCCCGCTGGCAGCGACGCGTTCACCCGCCGCCCCACTACCGAGTCCCGGCGGGTAGCCGGGACCGTTGCCGCCCCAGCCTCCGCCGAGACCAGCACCGGCCGCACGTCGTCGGCCGTCAGCACCTGCCCGGCGACCACCGGTCGGGCCAGCACCAGCACCTGGCTCCGATGCCCGGTCGCGATCGCCAGGGCCCCGAACAGCAGCGCGCAGACCGCCATCACCGAAAGGCCCGTGAACAGACGCATCCGATCGCGCCGCTTCACCACCGCGATCCGCACCTTCTCCCCGGCTGTGGTCGGAACGCCGGAAGTCCCACGGCGATCCCGAGCCATCGGGATCCTCAACTCCACCATCACCACACCTCCTCAGCTCTCGAGAACTCACGAACGCGCAGCTCAACGACCGCCATCGGTGACCACCAGCGACTGCACCTCGACGACCTTCACCGGCACCACCGACCGCGTCGTCAGATCGGGGAACACCCCGCCACGCCCCGCGCCCGCCCACGTCACCGACCAGTGCGCCGTCACCACCACCTGGAACACCCCGCCCGGCTCCTCCGCCGACGGCCGCGAGAACGTGTGCCCGCAGTCCGGCGAAGCCGCATCCGGATCCGAGGCCGGCCCGTACGGAGTCCCCGGCCCTGGACACACCGCCGGATCCGTCCCGTCCCCCAAGTCCCAGGTGACCGACGACGGCGTGGCGGTCGCCTGCACTTCCACGCCGGACACCTCGACACTGGAGTGCACCGGCGCCCACGAAGCCGCGTCGACCCACAGCCACGAGGGGACGCCGACAACCTGAGGCGACTGTTCTGACGGCGACATCCGTACCGCTGGCGCGGGCAACTCCAGCTTCGAGGCGGCCTGCTGAGCCAGGACGGCGGGATCAACGGGCTGCGGCTGCTCGCTGGGCTTCTGATCGCCGAAGTCCGTCCACAACGGGCCACCGGTCAGCGGTGTCGACCCGAAGCCGCCCTGCGGAAGCGTGCCCCCGCAGTCGAGCTCGTACCACTGGCCCTGATGCCCGTCCCCGAGCGTCAACACGCCAGTCACGGGCTTGCTCAAGCAGACGGGCTGCCCCGAGTCCGAACCACCTCCAGCCGCCGCTGGCGCGGCCTGGACCCCTGGCCGCCCGGCAGTCGCCGATGACACCGTCGCAGCCAGCTGACACGCCCCCTGTGCACACGACGTAGAGCCCGAGGCTCCCAGCGTTCCGTCGGCCTCCGCTGCCGGCGCGCCCACCACGAGGCCCAGGTGGCAGACCACGCCGAGGACGACAAGCCACTGTCTCAGCATGAGCCGACTTCCCCGATGACCTGCTGGTCCACCACCCAGGACCCGTCAGGCCTACGGACGATGGCCGCCGCGGAGGTGTGCCTGCCGCCCGGGACGTTGTCGGCGAGTTGCCCGTCGGGCTTGTACTTCAGCCAGGCACTGTCGTCCAGGCAGTCGGCTACCTCCACCCGATCCGGGTGCTCTTCCGGGCTCACCTTGGTGACCCGAGGACTCCATCGCGGCGCGCCGTGGCTCACCAGACCCTTGGCGTGGAGGTCGGCCAGCGTGGTGGTCCAGAACGAAAGCGCTTGGCCAGTCATGTGCGCCGCCAGCTGCGGATTCTTGTAGTCCGCAGTCGCTGCCATCGCTGTGATGTCTCGCATCATCGCGTCATAGGCCGCAAGAGCCTCAGGCGGCGCCGGTACACCGCTCCATGCTGGCGGCGCCGCAGCAGTCGAGCTCGGCGCCGGCGAACCCGCGGACTCAGTCGCGCCTGCGGTGACCGCCGGAGGACCGGCCTGCGCGGAGGCCTCATGGCTGGGCGTTCCACTGCTCGCGCACCCGGTCAGGGCGACGAAGCCGATGAAACCCACCGCCAATCGTGCAAGAGGCTCTCGGCCCCACACCAGAGATAGTCGCACTGCGCGCACACCTCACCCGTTGCTCTGTCCGCGGAGAACCTGCGCCACGATTCAGCGGCGACCCGGCTCCATTGCACACCGAGAAAGATCACGAAAGCGATCTTTCTCACACGAGAGAGTGCAAAGTCCGACAAGCTGTCCAGCTGACTCCTGGTCCGACTTCGCGCTCCCTGGTACGGGTCTACTGCGAAGCCGGACGGCAAAGCCAGTACACCATCGGTGGGTTCACGAGCACGGAGGACGGGCTTCTCGAACTAACTGCCCATCCGGAGGAATTCTGGGCGGATTCACCGGGCAAGATCCTCCAACAGTGTCGGCGCCCTTCGAACGTTTCGAGCTCAGCCGGGCAAGGTGCTCCCCGCCCACGGACTATCCGCGGCGCCGGCCCAGACCGTCGGGCGCCACCTGCCGCTCGGCCACGCGGGAACGCTCCGGTACCTTCGTGGCGTGCGGGAGTGACCGAGGGGGTGGCGGCAATGCTGGTGCCGAGCAGCGACGAGCGCAATGGTTACCGGGGATTGATCCTGGATTTCGCGGGAGTGCTTACGGCGGGGATTCTGGAGTCGCAGCTGGCATGGGCCGAGCGTCACGGCCTGGCCCCCGGAGCCTGGCGAGCCGCCCTCAACGACGACCCGGAGGGGCGACGCCTGTATGCGGCGCTGGAGGTCGGGGAGATCAGCCAGGTCGAGTGGAACGCCAGGACGGCGGCGCTGCTCGGACTGCAGGACGGGGCGAACCTGATGGGCCGGGCCTGGGCCGGCGTGCAGCCCGCGCTCGACATGATCGAGCTGGCTCGGGCCGCTCGCACGGCCGGTCTTACGGTCGCCATGCTCTCCAACTCCTTCGGACTGGAGCCCTTCGACCCCTACGCCCACGTCGGGGTATGGGACCTGTTCGACGTGACCGTGATCTCGGAGCACGAGCGGCTCGCCAAGCCGCATCCGGAGATCTACCAGCGCTGCCTTGACCGGATGGGGCTCCGTGGCGAGGAGTGCGTCTTCGTGGACGACCACCTGGCCAACTTGCCGCCGGCTGAAGCGCTCGGCATCACAACAGTGCACGCCGACGGCCAGGGTGACACCGTGGCTCGTGTTGCCGAGCTCCTCGGGCTGGTCCCGGCCGACGGCTCCTGAGCATCAGTCAACGGTTCGTCGCTTCCTCTGTCGGGCAGTTGACGCGGACGGGCACCGCGGAGTGGCCCCGGGGCGTAATTTCGCCTACGAGGCCAGTCTGACGAACGGAGCCGGCCATGACGCAATGGCAGGATCGCACCACGGGCGAACGGGTCAAGCTGCTTCGCGGCCCGGACATGACGCAGGAGCAACTCGCCGCCAGCGCCGGAGTCTCGGTGAAGACCGTGCAGAAGCTGGAGCAGGGCGGCAACCTGTCGCTGCCGTTCCTGCTGCGCATCGCCGGGGCACTCGGCACCGACGTCTCCACCATCCTCGGCCAGCAGTCACCCCGCCGAGGCATGGACCGGGACGAGCGCAGCGCGCTGCGGGCCCTGTCAGCGGCGGTGCACGGGACTGCGATGGGCGACATCGGCGACGTGGAACCGGGGCCGCTGGCCGATTTACGAGCCGCGGCCCGGCAAGCCGACCGGGCGATGTGGGAGGCCCACTATCCGCAGATGGGCGGCATCCTGTCACTGTTGCTGCCGGAGGCTCGTGCGCTGTACGACTCCAGCACTGGCGAGCAGCGCACCGCTGCGGCCGGCGTGCTCGCCGACGCCTACCAGACCGCCGCCTACGCCTCCAACCTCATGGGCGCCCGCGACCTGGCCTATGCGGCGCTGAACTACGGGCGGGCGATGGCGGTCGGGGTGGGTGACGATCTACGGGCGGCTCACCTGTCCTCGACCGTCGCCTGGGTGAGCCTCCGGGACGGGAACATGGCCCGCGGACTGGCGATCGCGGAGAAGGCGGCGGCCTCGATCGAGCCGCGGATGTCGGAGACCGATCCCGACCGGCTGAGCGTCTACGGCCAGTTGGTGACCAACGCCGCTGTCTCGGCCTCCCGGGGCGCTGCCGGCACGGACACTGCGCGGGACTGGCTGAGCCAGGCCCACGCGGTCGCCGCCCGACTCGGCAGAGAGCATGCCCGGGGCCAGCAGAACCAGCCCTTCGGCCCCTCGTACGCCGCAACGCAGTCCCTATCGGTCGCCATCGCCCTGGGGGACCACGGGAAGGCACTGCGGTTGATCGACACCACCCGGCTGGACCCGTCGATGCCGTTGTCCACCCTCGCTCGCTGGCACCTCGACGTGGCGCTGGTACGAACCGAGACCAGGCAGTGGGACGCGGCGTTGGAGGCCCTGGAAGAGGTCTGCGAGATGGCACCGGCGTGGGTCCGGCACCAGGCCCTGCCCGGCGTCATCGTCAACCGGCTGGCCGACGTCTCCGTCACAAAGGTGCGCAAGGTCGCGGCGAAGGCCGGGGTGTCGCTGAACCTTCGCTGAGTCGCTCCCACGGGGCGTGGGAGCCGCACGCCGGGTGATTGCCGAACTCCCACACTGCGGACGTTCACTGTTGGTGATCGGTGCGTGACAGTAATCGTCATGACCTTGGCCACCGGCCCCAGGCGACCCCGAGTACCGGTCGCCGTCTACCTCTGTACCGGGGAGACCGACGCGGTCGACCTCCTGGCGAACTACTGCTACCAGTACGCCAAGGCCCGCGAGTGGACGATCCACGACACCGTCCACGACCCGGACCGTCGGCAGCAGTTGGCCAAGCGGCCCGGGTGGGCCCAGGTGTTCGCCGCGCTCAAGAGCGGTGAGGTGAGCGGCATCGTCACGCTGTCGCTGCCCATGGTGGCCATCGGGGAGGACGGAGCGGCGGACCGGGAGGTCTACGACGCGCTGCGGCAGTCGATCGCCGGCCTCGGCGGCTTTCTGATCGCGATCCGCGCTGACTGGCACCAGGAGGTGCGCCGTAGTGGTGGCGAGCTGGCCCGACGGCACACCCTCCTCACTCGCGCTGCAGGTTGGGAGGAGCTGTGACCGGCGACGACCGACGTCCGCACCCGACCACCCGGGGGTTCGGGTCGACCACGGGCCTCGTCCTCATCCGCTCCATTGGCGGGGCGTCCAACTCGCTCCGCTGCGAGCTGCCGGTCGCACACGAGGCCGCAGGCATGGCCCGTGCACGGTTGAACCAGCACTTCGCCGAGCGCCTGATGCCCGCCGAACAGGACAATGCGAAGCTCATCCTGACCGAGCTCGTCGCCAACGCCGTCGCGGCATCCAAGTCCTCGGAGTCAATCTGGATCGAAGCTCAACTGGCCGACCACGAGCTACTGCTGGAGGTCTTTGACGGATCTGCCTTGGAGCCCAAGCCACGCACCGCGGACGACCTCGCGGAGAACGGGCGTGGGCTCCTGCTAGTGGAGGCGCTCAGCACCTCGTGGGGGTGGCGCCAAGCCCCCGGCGGCAAGGTCGTCTGGGCCGTCGTCAAGGCCGATGCCGCGTGAAGCGCACGACGACACGCCCCGTGGCAACGCACGCCCGGACGCCCGGTTCGACTTCCCGGAGTTCACCGAGACCCGGGAGGCGCCGAGCTCCTGGCAGATGTCCAACGCCTTCGCGCTGTTCGGTCGCTTCGACGGCCGCGCCGTGCTGCTCGTCGGCCATCGACATCGAGGTCCCGGCCGGCCTGACGATGCGGATCGAGGACGCATTGCGCCGCCGCGCCTCCTTCGGCCGGGTGTCCTTCCCCAGTCCTCGCACCACCTCGGCCGCTGGCTCGCCGTCCACCCGGCTGACCGGGAGCTGGCTGCCCGCACGCAGCCCTGCCTTCGGTCCACCGCCTGCCGCCCGGAGCCAGTGAGCCATCTACAGAGGGGAGTTCGACCCGTGGGTCGGGCGCTGCCCAACCGTGCCCGGGCGGCCCTGGGAATCAGCAGCACCCGCTCCTGGACCTCAGTTCGGCTCCCCGCCTCCCTCTTCCCGAGCCGCACCAAAGAAGTGGAGTTCAGCGTGACAGCACCCGCCGTGTTCCCCTCGTTCCAGCACGCCTACACCGCCGTCCTGCGGCACGTCACCGAGAACTACGAGCACATCAACACCGCTCGCGGAAACGACAGCCACGAGGTTATCGGCGCAAGCTTCCGTCTCACCGACCCCCGGCAGCGCGCCCTGTTCCTGAGGAGCCGGCCGGTCAACCCGGTCTACCACTACGCGGAAGCGCTCTGGTACCTGGGCGGCTTGCGGAACGTGGATCTGATCGGGCACTACGCCTCCCGCCGCCGAGCGGACTCGCGTGACGGTACGACGATCGACGGCTCGGCCTACGGCGCGCGGATCTTCGCCCCCCGGCCGGACGGCGCCCCCTCGGCGTTCGACCAGGCACTGGAGATGCTGAGGGCCGAGAAGGACAGCAAGCGGGCCTACCTGCCGGTGTTCGAGAGCCGTGACCTGGACGAGATCAGCAGCCCCGACCTGCCGTGCCTGGTCGGGCTCCACCTGCTGGCCCGTGAGGGATACCTGCACATGGTCACCTACATGCGGGCCAACGACGCCAACCGGGGTCTGGTCTGCGACGTGTACTCCTTCACCCTGATCCAGGAGTTCGCCGCCGTGCTACTCGGCCTGCGCCTGGGCTCGTACACCCACCACGTGGGGTCGATGCACGTCGGCGTCCGGGACCTGGCCCGCGTGGGCAAGGTGTTGGAGGAGACGGCGGCCAGCCCCAAGGGCATGCCGCTCTTCGCGGCCCCGGTGATGCCCGCCGACACCACCTCGAAGCACGTCCGAACCCTCTTGGAGCACGAAGAGCTGCTGCGCACCAACCAGGTCCAGTACGCCCCAGCCGACATCGCCACGCTGGACCTGCCGCTGTACTGGCAGCGGGTGCTGCTGCTCTTCGAGGCGCACCGGCAGGTGGTCAACTGCCCGGCGGACCCCGTCGATCAGCAGTTGCTCGACGCGCTGGAGCCAGGCGCCCGCTGGCAGTTCGAGCGCCGCTGGCCGACCCGGGTCGCCACCGGGGAGGTCGCGTGATGCAGCAGGATGCGCTGCGGGGCGTGGACTGGTCCCGCTGGAGCGTCGTGCTCCTCAAACCGGACTGCCTGCGCCGCGGTCTGAGCGACCAGGTGCTGGCCCGGCTGGAGCCGGCCGCGCGGATCGTCCACCGACGGCAGGTCATCGTGGAGGACTGGCAGATCTTCGTCCACTACTGGGACCTGCTGATCACTCGGGACCGGTTCGACGTGAACGTACCCGGTTGCCTGCGCAGCACCTACGTGGGACAGCCGGTGGAAGTGGCACTCGCCCACGGCGGGCCCGGCACCCCCGAGCGGCTGCGCGACCTGCTCGGGCATTTCGACCCCCGTCATGCCGAGCCAGGCACCATCCGCGCCGATCTGGGCACCGACAGCCTCACCGCAGCCCGAGCACAGCAACGCCTGGTGGAGAACCTGATCCACACCTCCGACGACCCGCGCGCCGCGCACCGGGACTTCGGGACGTGGTTCGGCGCCGGCCAGCAGCAGTTACTGGACATCAAGGAGAATCACCGATGACGACCGCCACCCCCAGGGCCCGGCGCCCGTTGCCCTTGCTGAACACCGAGCAGATCGCCTCACTCAAGCCGGAGCTGGCCGAGGTCATCGAGTACCGCAAGTCCGGCCTGTCCCTCAACCACGTCATCGGCTGCCCGCTGGACTGCGGCTACTGCGTGCGCCACCTGTTCGACAACTTCGAGCTGAAGACGCCCCGCGCCCTGATGAGCGACGAGGCCGCGGTGGAACTGCTGACCGGGCACCGGTACTTCCGCCCCCACCGCACGCCCATCCAGCTGTTCAACCGGGCGACGGACCCGATGCTGCCGGTCGTCAAGCCGCACACCTTCAACACGCTGCGGCTGCTGGACGAGCAGCAGCTCACCAACCACGTCCTGGTCATCACCCGCTGGCGCGTCAGCCCCGAGGACTGCCAGGTCCTGAACAGCTTCCGCCACATCCGGCTGACGATCCTGGTCACCCGCTCCGGCATCGAGCACCCGGGCATCGAGCCCGTGGACTCCGCCATCGCCGCCGCCAGCCTCAAGACCCTCCACGAGAACGCCGAGCGCTACCGCACCGTGCTGTACTGGCGGCCCATCGTTCCCGGCCTCAACGACTCCGACGAGCACATCCGGCGCGCCCTGGAGCTGTCGAGGCACGCCCACGCGACAGTGTTCACCGGGCTGTTCTTCCGCAACGAGATCGCCGCCTACTACGCCGACCACGGCTTGCCGGCCCCCTACGAGGACACCGCCCGCCGCAAGATCATGCCGGAGGAGTCCGAGCAGCGCATCCTCGCCGCCTTCCGCCGAGCCGACGACCAGGGCGAACCGTACGGGCCCCTGTTCAGGAAGACCAGCTGCGGGGTCGCCTACGCCCACAAGGTGCCCGACTACAACGGGCACTACGGCATCAGGGAGCTGTGCGACATCTGCCCGGTCGCCCAGCTGGGCCTCTGCCGCGACGCCTGGCAGACCCCCACCGTGGAAGAGGCCACCAAGCAGGCCCGTGCTCTCGGGGCGACCGACGACGTTGAGGTGAACGAACGCGCCATCATCGTCGAGGGCCTGAACGAACCGCCGCGCTACTTCATGCAGCACGGCTTCGGCTACCAGGTCCACGACCGTGACAAGCCGCACCACCACCGCCGGCACGGCCGCGCCGAAATCGGCTGGGCCGACCCCAAGTAAGGAGCCCTGATGGACTACGGCACCTGGCCCCGACTCTTCGTCGTGGACGTGGAAGGCAACGGAGCCCAACCGCCGGACCTGGTGGAGGTCGCCGCGATTCCCTTGGTGAAGGGGAGCCCGGTGCCGTCGTCCGCACGCTCCACCCTGCTCCGCCCGCCGAACCCCATCACGCCGTTCGCCATGCGGGTGCACCACATCACCAACCAGGACGTCGCCACGGCACCGACCTGGGAGCAGGTCGGCCCCCAGGTGCACGCCGACCTGGAGGGCGCGTGGATCGCCGCGCACAACGCCCACGTGGACTACGGCGTGCTGCTGCGACACATGCCCCATTGGCGGCCGGCCGGGGTGCTGGACACCCTCCGGCTCGCCCGCGCGACCTACCCCGCGGCCGGCGGGTACAGCCTCGACGCGCTGATCGAGCTGACCGGCATCGACCTGGCGGCCGTTCCCGGCCGGCGCCACCGGGCCGCCTACGACGCCCACGCAACCGCACTGCTGCTACTCGACCTCGCCGAGCACTACGACACCTGGGACGCGCTGATCGCCGCCGCCGTCCCGCCCAGAATGCCCGGCGCCCCCCAATCCGCTACCGCCCCCGACTCCGAGGAGCCGACACTGTGGTGACACCGCTTCGCCTCTGCATCGCCGGAACGCACTCGACCGGCAAGACCACCCTCGCCCGGCGCATCGAGATGGAATTGCGCGCCACCGGCATCACCGTCACCCGCACCGGCGGCTTCGCCAAGCGCGCCGCCGAGCTCGGCTTCCCGAAGATGACGCGCCACACCGCCCAGTCCACCGCCTGGATCATCCACGCCACCTCCAGGGCCACCCTGGAAGCCGAACTCACCGCGGACGTCGTGATCGTGGACCGCACCTCCTATGACGCCCTCGCCTACTACCTGGCCGCACTCCAGCACCGGGACGAGCACCCCGACCCCGAAGCACTGTCCCGCCTGACCGGCCTGGCGCAGCTGGCCTGCCCCCGCCCTACGGTGTTCCTCGCCACCATCCTCGACCCCGCGCTGCCGCTGGCCGCCCATCCGGGCAAGGACCCCGACTGGACGGACGCCGGGTTCCGCGAGGCCATGGACCAGCAGCTGCACCGGGCCCTTGGCGCCTACGCCGTCCCGCACCTCCCGGTGCCCAGCGACGGGCACGCCGCCGCCGTCGAAGTGGCGGTCGAGAACATCACCGCCGCTTGGGCGGCTGCCGCGTGAACACGATCACGATCGCGGGAAAGCAGGTCCCCCGCGTGGGCCTGGGCAGCATGCGCCTGACCGGGCCCGGAACCTGGGGCAACCCGGCCGACCCCGCCGCCGCCACCGAACTGCTCCGCACGGCCGTTCACGACCTCGGCATCCTCCACATCGACACAGCCGACGCCTACGGCCCGCACACCGTCGAAGAGCTGATCCGCCGCGCGCTGCGCCCCTACCCCGAGGAGCTGCTGCTCGCCACCAAGGTCGGAATGGTGCGGCCCGCACCGAACGTCTGGCGCCCGCTGGGCCGCCCCGAGTACCTTCGCGCCGCCGTCGAGGCATCCCTTCGCCGCCTGGACTGCGAGCGGATCGACTTGTGCTACCTGCACCGCGTGGACCCCACAGTGCCGCTGGCCGACCAAGTCGGGGAACTCGCCGCGCTCCGGCAGGAGGGGAAGATCGGTGAGATCGGCCTCTCCAAGGTGACCCCCGAGCAGATCCGGCAGGCCGGCGCCGTGATGACGGTCGCCGCCGTGCAGAACTGCCTGAACGTCGCCGAGCCGGACGATCCGGCGCTGGCGTACTGCCTGGCCAACGGCATCCCGTACGTGCCGTTCCGGCCGCTGAACGCCGGTCTGCTGTCCGACCCGGCGGCGGCGCTGCGGTGGCTGCTGGGCCTCGGCCCGCAGGTGGCACCGATCCCCGGCACCGCCGACCCCGCCCACCTGCGCGCGCTCTTCGCGCCCGCGACCTGAACGGCAGGAGGCACCCCGATGTCGAAGACCTGGCTCCCCCGCGAGGAGTTCGTCAAGACACTGCCCCGTGCCCTGCACGGCTGCGGCGCCCTGCTCTTCGACCCCGTCGGGCGGCTGCTGCTCGTGCACGACTCCTACAGCGCGGGCCGGGCCGCCCAGGGCTGGCCGCAGCGCTGGTGGGCGCCGGGCGGTCTCCTCGAGGACGGCGAGGCCCCCGTGCAGAGGGCCCGGCGGGAAGTCCTCGAAGAGACCGGCCTCCAGCTCGACGGCCCGCTGTACCCGGTGGGCGTGGACTTCCTGCCGCCGGCCGAGGGCTGGCCGCCCGTGACCACCTACGTCTTCTCCGGCGGGACCCTCACCCGGCAGCAGATCGACTCGATCACGCTGTCCGAGGCACACGACGACCACCAGTTCCATCAACTCACCGACTGGGGAGACAAGGTGTCACCCACGATGCTCTCGCGCCTGACCGCACTGGTCACCGCCCACGCGACCGGAAGCCCGGTCATCCTGCACTGCGGCAGGCCGATGTGAACTGGAAGCAGCACGCCCGCGAGACGGTCTTCACCGGCCCCCGCCTGGCCATCCACCTGGACCAGGTCACCCAGCCGGACGGGCTGGCCGCTGAGGTGTGGGTCACCGAGCAGCCGGACGGCGCTCTGATCGTCCCCATGGACGACCGCGGCCGAGTGGGCATGGTCCGCTCGGTCACGTACGTCCACGGCGAGGTCGTCACCCCGCCGGGAGGTCACGTCGAGCCTGGAGAGAGCCCCTTGGAGGCCGGGCAGCGGGAACTCCTCGAAGAGGCCGGGATCACCGCCCGGGAGTGGACGCCACTGGGCAACGTCGCCCTGATGACCCGCAACACCGCCAGGCTGCACTTCTTCCTGGCGCGCGGCCTCACCCTCGGCGAGCAGCAGCTGACCAGCTCGGAGACCGGCATGACCCTGGAGTGGTGGGACCTGCCAGATGCGGTCGAGGCCGCCTGCGACGGCCGACTGACCTTGTCCGGCGCGTCGTTGGGGATCCTCATGGCAGCCCGCCACCTGGAGGAGTCCGAGGAAAACGGCCTACAGCAGTAGGAGAGCGTTGTGTGCACGGCGTTCATCAGCATCGACCCGAGCTCGGCGGTGCCGGTTCTCCTGCTCGCCGTCCGGGACGAGTACACCGACCGGATGTGGCTGCCTCCCGGCCGCCCCTGGCCGACCCAGCCCAACGTCACCGGCGGCCTGGACCTGGAAACGGGTGGAACTTGGCTCGCCGTCACCCCAAGCAGCGAGCACGGGGCCGAGCCGATAGCAGCCTGCCTGCTCAACGGCTTCGGCCCACGCGCTCCCCAACAGCAGCGACTCTCCCGAGGCAAGATCCCGCTCATCGCCGCCAGCGGCCAAACGATCACCAGCAGCCGGATGGAGCGCTACGACCCGTTCCACCTGATCACCGCCCGGCCCAGCGGGGTGCACGTGGTCAGCTGGAGCGGCAGCAGCGTGGAGGGCCACGAGCTGCCCGCTGGCTTGAGCGTCGTGCTCAACGACGGTCTGGAGGGCACGACGGGCAGCCGCGCCTGCCCTCCGCATATCCGCGCCACGATGTCCGCCCGCCTCGCGCACTTCCGGGCACGACTGCAGGCCGTTGCGCGACCCGAGCCAGCAGCTGGCCTGCCGGATGACGCGTGGGGCCAGTGGCTCCCGATCGCGCGCGGCGACGGGCTGTCACCGGATGACCCGGCCGCCCTGATACGCCGCCTGGAGTCACCGAACGGACGCGTCTGGGGCTCTGTGTCGCTCTCCGTGGTCGCGCTCGCACCCACGCGAGTGCGCTACGACTTCGGCACCGTCGTCTGCTCCGGCTCCGGCTCCTCGCCCCGGATCGTCCTGGAGCCAGTGCCCATCACTGCCGACCTCCACCCGTCAGCATGAATGGAGAAGATGGTTGATCGACTTCGTTTTGCCGGTTAGCCTGGCGCGCCGGGATGGAGCCAAGGGCATCGGTGTGGCGGTCACCAGCGCGGACCTCTCCAAGGACGACACCGAGGCCCTCGCCGCACGCTTCAAGGCCCTCTCCGACCCGGTCCGCCTCCGCCCCTTCTCCTGGGTCGCCTCCCACCCGCTGGCGATGCCTGCGTCTGTGACATCCAGGACGTCGGCGCCTCCCAACCCACGGTCAGCCACCACCTGAAGAAGCCGCGAAGCGGCTGATTGGATCAAGAGATTGCATTCTGCACACCCCGCAGGAACACCGGCCACTGACCGGACAGCCGTATGTCCAGTCCCGCGTTCTGCAGGGAGAGTTGCAGGGTCCGCCGCAGGGGGTGCGGGGAATGCATGATCGCCTCGTTGCGAAGGGCCAGCCGGTGCAGTTCCTCAGCGGTGGGTGGCCGGTCGCTCTTCGCGCCGTTGCAGCCCTGGTGGGCCGGCGCGAGGTTCCACAGCCGGTCCAGGTCAGGCCCGTGCCAGGTGGAGAGCGCGACCATGCGGCGCATGAGCGCGTGCGGGAAGACGTGGTCGACAGCGGTGCTGTCACCGGGCGTGATGAGTTCGTTGCAGATCAGGCAGCGGCCGTGCTGAAATCCGATGACGGCCTCGGTGACCCCGGCCACGGACCGACGCCGGAGCCGGTCGGTAACCGTGAACGTGTTCAGATCGACGGCGACACCCTCGTTGATGAGGCTGCGCCCGATCCCGACCGTGAAAGAGCTCTCGACGATGCTCCACCGCGCGTCGGCTTCCGCCCGCAAGGCAGCCGCCCGCCCGGAGGAGGCGACCGCGCGGAGATGGGGTGTCAGGCGGACGATGCGCTGAGGCCCACGGCCGGTGATCTCGTAGAAGCGGTGGGGCACCTCAGCACGGTGCAGGTTGTGGAACTTCTGCATCACCATCGCCGGCATCGACGCCATGGCCGCCTGCCGCAACCGGTCGGTGGGTCGGCCGAGCGTCAGCGACTCCCGTGCTTCGCGTTCGGCGATCGCCAGGAAGTCCCTGTCCCCGAGACCAGTGCTCTCCGGGGCCTGCGGCCCATCCGCCAGGTGCCGCACGATGCCCATCGCGTAGGGGTCAGCGAGGTCGCCCAGGGTCACCTCGCTGCGGCCTTCGGCGGCAAGGTCGAGCAACGCCGTGGCAAGCGCGAACTTGTACGTGCGGCTGTTCGATCCCATCAACACCGCAAGACGCCAGGAGGTTGCCGGGGTCGGCTCGGTGCGGTAGAAGTCGACGCTCACCAGGCACCCTCACTCGACACATCACGGCCTCTGCGCAGCACGACCGTGCTCCAGGACACCGTGTCGCGGCCGAGCTGGTCCTGCCCATCGGCAGCGAGGACCTCACCACGCAGCCCGAGTCGGGCGGCCAGCGCGATCGTCTCGGCCGCCGGGACGTCGAACATGCGCCGCCCCTCCGGCACCGGCCCGTGCCGCAGTGTCAGCATCGCCAGACCACCCGGGGCCAACAGCTCGCGCACACGCCGCATCGCCACCTCCCGCTCCCCCGAGTCCAGGTGCATCCACACGGCGCTGAGCCACACCACCTCGAACTCTCCATGCACCGAAGCAAGCTCCGGTAGCGCGTCGTCCATCCAGGTGACGGCCGCATCAGCGTGCAACCGCTGCGCCCAGCCACGCAGTTCGGCCACCGGCTCCACCGCGGTGACGACATGCCCACGCTCGGCGAGCGCAGCCGCATCCCGCCCGGTTCCGGCGCCAATGTCCACCACCCGAGCAGCCGCAGGTGGCAGAACGGGCAGCACAGCGGCGTGCACCACCTCGAAGGCCACACTCTCGTACCGCGTCGCCAGCCGGTCCGCGTCCCGCGCATACCCCGCAGTGCTGAAAGTCGTCACAGCGCACGCCCCACCTGTCGGCCACCTTCTCCGTCCATGCCCGAACGCTATGACACGCCGCTGACATCGCAGGCCAGAAAACGTTGTCGGGCTGGGGACGCTCAGCTTCCGAGGTTCCGCCGGATCCGTTCCATATCGGAGTCGTCCGGTCCGTAGAGGCGCTCGCAGTCGGCCAGGTTCCGGTCCAGCAGGGTTCGTGCCTCATCGAGGCGGCCGGCGGCTGCGAGCCGCTCGGCGAGGAGAACGCGGGCCTTGACCGAAAGCGGGTGATCTTCTCCCAGCAGCCTTTCCCGTCCTTCCACAACCTCTCGCATCATCTCGACGGCCTCCTCGTGGCGGCCGCAGAGCATCAGTGCCCAACTGAGGACGAGCTTCGCCGAGTAGACCAGCGGGTGCTCGGTTCCCAGAGCTCGAATACGTCCTTCCAGGGCGCGCCGGGCCGCTGCCTGTGCGTCTTCGGGGCTGCCCGCATGCAGCAGCCCGAACGCGTAGTTGCTGTAGGCGATCACAGTGACTGGGTGGTCCGGCCCGAGGAAGCGCTCGCAGTCGGCCACCGTCACGGGACCGAGGCGGCTGAATTCGTCCAGTTGCCCGGTCTGGGCGAGCACTTCGAGGATGAGGGCACGGCTGCGCAGGGTCTCCGGATGCTCTTCGCCGAGGGCGCGCTGCTGGCCTTCGATGGCGCGCTGCAGGTGGGTCAGGCTCTCTGTGCTGCGGCCAAGGAGGAACAGCGGGATCGCGAGGGCGGCGCTGGTCAGCAACGTGTCCGGGTCGTCCGCCCCGAGGACGCGTTCGCGATCGGCGAGGACCTGCCGCAGCAGGTCCTCGGCCTGCTGCATCCGGCCCAGGCGTCGTAGCGCTTGGCCGGCGTGGTGGCGGGCGGCCAGCGTGTCCGGATGGTCGGGTCCTTGGAGACGCTGTGCGGTCTCTGCGGCCGCGTCGGCGAGAGCGAGGGCTGCCTCGTAGTCGCCGGCCTCGTAGATCTGACTGGCTACGCGTACCGCCAGCCGCGTGACCGAGGAGGCGATCTGGGGGCCAGTCCGGTGTAGCAGGGCGTGGGCGTGCGGAGCCAGTAGGCGCAGCGGCTCCCTGCCGGCTCCGGGTGAGGTCTCCTCCGGCAGGGCGGCGTTGAGGAGGTGGGTTGCGGCGTTGATCAGCGTTTGGTGCTGCTCCGGTGGGATGGCCGTGGCGACGCTGTCGAGCAGGACGCCGTGCGATTGGATGCACCGTGTGGGCGGGGTGCCTGCGCTCCCGGGTACCTCGATGAGGGTGGACAGGGAGTGGTCCAGCAGGGCACGCAGGGTCGGCTCCAGATGGGTGCTGTCCAGGGCGGGGTCGGCGTGGTCGAGGCCGGCGGTGTCCATGGCGGAGCGGGCCAGGACGGTGAGGGGCAGCGGTTCCGCGGCCCAGCAGGAGAGCAGTCGCAGCAGAGTGGTGGCTTGTGGGAGTCCGTGTTCGGTGAGGGTGTCCAGGGTGATCTGCCAGGTGCGGCTCACCAGTTGACGGTGTCCGCGAGTGGAGGTTCCCGGCGCGGCTCCCTGGTCGATGAGGCTGGTCGATTCTGCGCGCAGCCTCTCGTCGTACTCGCTCATCGTCCACGACTCCAGAAGTTGGTGGGCCAGGTAGGAGCCGGCCAGGGTGAGGGCCAGCGGGAGACAGCCGAGGGTGCGCGCGACAGCTTCGGCCTCGCTGCGGCTGCCGGCGTCCGGCGCGAGGTCGCAGAGAACTTGGGCTGCGTCTTCGAGGGGCAGAACGTCGATCTTGTGGCGGACAGCTGTGTGCCACACGGGCGAGGTGGCGTGCCGGGAGGTCACCACGACGATGCCCATCGGACTCGCACGGAGCCAACCGCCCTCGTCCAGGATGGTGGGGTCGTCGGCGTTGTCGACGACCAGCAGCCACGGCTGCGCGGAGTGGTCGAGGTAATGCCAGACCAGGTCGGCGGCGGCGCGCTGCCCGCTGTGCGCGGCGACGAGTTCGCCCGTCTGGGCACCGCGGTCCGCCGCCACGGCGAGCATGCCGGCGCGCAGCGTGATCCGGTCGGCGGCGTTGACCCACAAACCGATCCGCCCGTTGCCGACCGCTTCCTGGAAAAGCGTGTAGGCCACTGCGGTCTTGCCACTGCCGCCCATCCCGTACAGGAGGTGGACGACGCCCTCCCCTCCCGGGCCGCGCGGGCGAAGTTCGCGCATGAGGTCGTGCCGGTCGCGTAAGACGCGGGGCGGTCGCTCGGCCAGCGGCATGCGCACCGTGTCCGGTCCTGGCCACAGGGATGGGGTGCCGGTGCCGGGTGGGCCCACCAGCACCCGGGTCAACGGCTCAGGACCGGTCGACGGCGCGTAGTGATGATGGTGTTCGGTGATGAGCTGGTCCCCGGCCGCCTGGTACACCCGGCCGTGGCCGAACGCCTCGCCCTCGATGCGGGGGCCGTTGACGCTTCGCTCCCCCTCGGCGCCCGGGCTCATGCCTCGGTGATGTGCTGGTCGCGGCCCGCCTGGTAGACCCGGCCGTGGCCGGACGCCGTCGCACTCATCCGGATCTCGCCCACCGCCGGCTGCCCGGCATCGGAGGGCGCGAACTCCTCCAGGAAGCTCCGCAGTTCCTCCGCCAGGTGTGGTTCGGCCGCCAGGAGCCGCCGCAGCCGGCCCTGCCAGTCCGATCGCAGCTCCTCCTCGCTCTGCTCGTCCCCTGCCGCGCGGGCGGCGATCAGCTCCTCCCGCGTGGCATCGAGCTGGCCGGCGACAGCCTCGGCCCGCTCCGGATGGGCACGGCGCCACAGGGCCACGATCCCGTCGCGGGCACGGTTCCAGGTATCGGTGGCCATCAGCGTGACCACGGTGGTTCCCGCCGTCCTCGCGAGATCGACGACCTGCGGATCCATCCGTCCCCCATTCTGCTCACGATCCGTAGCGTGGCCGCGACGTGGCGCCACCCGTCCACCATAGCCAAAGCACCCCCACCGAGGGAGCCATGATGATCCTCGGCAAGGCCGACGGAGGCTCAAACTCGCGCCCCAGGGGTTGCACTGCACCGTGATCCTTGGATTGGGTAGCACACGCTCACCGCCATGGGAGAGCGATCTGCGATGCAACCGACCCAGGAGGCACGTATGGCTCGTCCGGACTTCAGCACCGCACGCTGGCGCAAGAGCAGCGGCAGCGGCGACTCTGGCTGCGTCGAAGTGGCCTACCACGACGGCTGGATCGGCGTACGCGACACCAAGGACCACGGGACCGGTCCCGTCCTCGCCTTCACCGAAGCGGAGTGGCAGGCCTTCCTCTCAGGCGCTCACAACGGCGAATTCGCGCCGGATCAGCTCGCCAACTGACGGAACGTCACACAGAGGACCTGGACATGACGCGGGCAGCAGAACAATCCCTCACCGAGACCACCAGAGGCGGTGTTGGGCCGCTGCTCGCGTCAACCGGCATCTCCGTCACCGGCGACGGCGCCTTCCTCGCCGCCGCACCACTGCTGGCCGCTTCCCTGACCACCAACCCCTTCGAGGTCTCCACCGTCACCGCCGCGTTCTACGCACCCTGGCTCCTGGCTGGCCTGCCCGCCGGCGCCCTGGCGGACCGCTGGCCCCGGCGCCTGGTCATGGTCACCGCCGACCTCGTCCGCGCCGCCGTACTGGCCGGACTCGCTCTCACGGTGGCCGTCGGCCACGCGAGCATCCCCGTCCTGCTGGCAGCCATCCTGCTCGTCGGCATCGCGCAGTGCTTCTTCGACTCCTCAGCCCAGGCCGTCATCCCCACAATCGTTGGGCGCGACAAGGAAGCTCTCGCCCGCACCAACGGTCGCTACTGGGCCATCGACACGGTCGGCCGCTCACTGGCCGGACCACCGCTCGGAACAGCGACCTTCACCCTCAACAAGCTACTGCCCTTCGCCGCCGACGCACTTTCCTTCATAGCCTCCGCCCTGTGCGTCAGCCGCCTGCCCCCGATGCCCGCGGCGAGCGAACACCACCAAACGGTGACCACCGCGATTCGCGTCGGCCTCCAGCACCTCCGGAACACCCGAGAACTCCGGCTCCTCGCCGCCGCCATGGCCAGCTACAACTTCGCCTACAACGTCGCCTTCGCCACCTTCGTGCTGTACGCGACCAAGGTCCTGCACGTGGCGAACGCCGGTTACGGCCTACTCCTCGCCACCGGCGCCATCGGCGGCATGCTCGCCGGCTGGCGCGCCGCCCCACTCACCCGCCGCCTCTCCTACCGGCAGGTCATGGCCATCGCCAGCCTCACCCAAGGCCTCGTATGGCTCGGCATTACCCTGCTGCCGAACACCTATGCCGCGGGCATCCTCCTGGCGTTCCTCGGAGCCGCCTCCTCCCTCACCAGCGTCGCCGTCGGCTCCGCACGGCAAGCGATGACACCCGACCACCTCCTGAGCCGAGTCGTCTCCGCCTTCCGCCTCTTCGGCATCGGCGCCGCCGCCCTCGGCGCCCTCGGCGCCCTCACCGGCGGCACCGCCGCCGGTGCAGCCGGCCTCCATGCCCCCCTGTGGATCTCCGCCATCCTCATGGGCATCGCTGCATCGATCACCTGGCCGTGGCGCCAGAGGCTGTCAATGGACGCCACAGACTCAACGACAACAACCAGTTGACCTCTGTGGATGTCGAGGAATCATCCAGCCTGGTCACGCGGCTTATCGGTACTGGGCCCGCCCCCACGCGCACGGGAGCGGTCGATTGGCTGGTCGAGCTTGGCCTTCACACGGCTGGCGCGAAAAGCGCCGCCAGGCCTGCCAGGGATCCCCACCGTGGGTGCGGGCGCAGTCAACCAGCTGGCGCAGGCCGCCGGTCTTCGGGGAGCATCCCCGCGGGTGCGGGGAGCAGATGTTGGAGATCGACGGGACCGACCAAACCCCGGGACCATCCCCGCGGGTGCGGGGAGCAGCTCCTCACCGCCCCGCGCTCGGGCATCTCGTCGGCACCATCCCCGCGGGGTGCGGGGAGCAGACGGCGTGATCTACGACTCGAAGGCGGACGCGGGGACCATCCCCGCGGGTGCGGGGAGCAGACCCCGCCATCGCGCGGATCATCGCCTGTGCGGGAAGCAGGACGCGGCGTTCCCGGCTGCCTGCCGACTGGCGGGACCATCCCCGCGGGTGCGGGGAGCAGTGCCCACGACACCATCACCGCACAGGAGCAACGGGACCATCCCCGCGGGTGCAGGGAGCAGCGGAGCCTGTCGAGGTGCCGGAGTTGGACTGGGGGACCATCCCCGCGGGTGCGGGGAGCAGGTCCCTGCTTCGTCGAGAGCAGGGCGCCGAGGGGGACCATCCCCGCGGATGCGGGGAGCAGTTGCAGAGTCGGCCGTTGACGTTGGCGATGTCAGGACCATCCCCGCGGGTGCGGGGAGCAGGGCGAATGCGGATGCTTTGGAGCGGCGGTCGAGGGACCATCCCCGCGGGTGCGGGGAGCAGAGGTCCTCAACAACTGACCAGCCCCGTCGGGAGGGACCATCCCCGCGGGTGCGGGGAGCAGTTGGCGAACAGGCCCTGCACGGCAGGTGTGACGGGACCATCCCCGCGGGTGCGGGGAGCAGATGGCGGCGCTGTCCAACATGACGAATCACGGGGGACCATCCCCGCGGGTGCGGGGAGCAGAAGGTCGAGCCGTCGACCATCACCCGGCCTTCGGGACCATCCCCGCGGGTGCGGGGAGCAGGCGTGAAGAACGTGCCGCTTCACCAGGGTCTCGGGACCATCCCCGCGGGTGCGGGGAGCAGTTCGCTTGTGACTTCGACGTCACTGGATCTCAGGGACCATCCCCGCGGGTGCGGGGAGCAGCTCCGACCAGCCCACCAGGTGAGCGAGGGCGTGGGACCATCCCCGCGGGTGCGGGGAGCAGGGGCCAGATCGGCTACGACCCGGCGTCGAACAGGGACCATCCCCGCGGGTGCGGGGAGCAGGTCTTCGCGGGCCTCGTCGACAACGGGTTGCAGGGACCATCCCCGCGGGTGCGGGGAGCAGAGGTCGGGCCCGATGGCGATCTGGTGGTTGAGGGGACCATCCCCGCGGGTGCGGGGAGCAGGTGGCCATCGGATCCATCCCCCGGGGTTCGCGGGACCATCCCCGCGGGTGCGGGGAGCAGACGTCCGACTGGCGGCGGTTCTCGGTCTGGGGGGACCATCCCCGCGGGTGCGGGGAGCAGTGGTCCGCCTCCGTCTGGGGCGAGTTCGTCATGGGACCATCCCCGCGGGTGCGGGGAGCAGGGGAGGTTGAGCCGCACCGCGGTGTCCATGAGGGGACCATCCCCGCGGGTGCGGGGAGCAGGGAGTGGAGACCCGGCCCCCGCCGTAGGCGGCGGGACCATCCCCGCGGGTGCGGGGAGCAGTGGCGGAAGGCGCGCGGCTACCGGGTGCAGACGGGACCATCCCCGCGGGTGCGGGGAGCAGTTGGCACCCGAAATCGTGGTCGGAGTCACGACGGGACCATCCCCGCGGGTGCGGGGAGCAGAAGCTCGTCCAGCGCGAGGATGGCCCGGCGCGGGGACCATCCCCGCGGGTGCGGGGAGCAGCTTCTCGATGGTCAAGCTCGGCAGGGTGTTCTGGGACCATCCCCGCGGGTGCGGGGAGCAGAGTCTGCGCCCGAACTGGCTTGGTCAGGCGACGGGACCATCCCCGCGGGTGCGGGGAGCAGCCGGTGGACTGCGGTGACGAGGTGTTCGCCGCGGGACCATCCCCGCGGGTGCGGGGAGCAGGGCAGCCCGGGAGAGTCGGTAGACGGGCATGGGGGACCATCCCCGCGGGTGCGGGGAGCAGCCGTCCTCGTCGGGGGCGGGCAGCGGGTGGACGGGACCATCCCCGCGGGTGCGGGGAGCAGGACGGTTGTCCAGCCGTCAGAAGCAGCGTGCAGGGACCATCCCCGCGGGTGCGGGGAGCAGTTCAGTGAGGCCGGCACGATGAGCAGGGAGTTGGGACCATCCCCGCGGGTGCGGGGAGCAGACGACTTCGGTGGTTCCGCTGTGCTCCACGGCGGGACCATCCCCGCGGGTGCGGGGAGCAGACTGCGTCACCTGCAGTTCCTTCAGGCACATCCCTGCTGCCCTACCAGTTTTTCGAATTCGCCCATAGTACCCAAAACGCCTAAACCTCCCCGCACGTGTACCTATCAACCAGCCAGCAGAGACCGCTCCACCCGACGCTCATCTGAAGCCGACCAACAAACGGTTCGAAGCCACGCGACCAGGAGGAACAGCGATCTGATCAACGGAGCTGAACAAGCGCCAGAACGGCCACGCACAGCGTTATCGCACCCCCGAAGGCCTTGCTGGCAGATCTAACGGCCGAGACGTTCGACGAACCCTCCTTGACCGCCATGAGGGCCGCCGCCAGGCCAACTGCCAACGAAGCAGCGGCAGCCGCGATCAACCAGGGCAGGACGGGCGGTACCACAGCAGGCAGCGAAGCAGACACGGCAGAGTCCTTCCGAGGCTCAAGGCGAGCAACAGTCGAGCAGCTCCCCCGAGGACGGTCTGAGCCGGTCAACCAGCAGAAGTGTTACCAGACCCCACCGGGACTCAAACCATTGTGTGCTCAAGGGTGGCGAATTCACAGGGCCCCGGACTCGCCCAAGCCGCGAAAGTGCCGGACCATGTCAATGGCCCGGCACAGAAGCCCCGCGTGCGCGGGGAGCAGGTCACCCCTCAGCACCCAATGAGGGTCATCCCCGGAAGCGGGGAGCAGCCAGGCATCCAGGCTACCTCCGTCCACGCAGCCACTTGCAAAGCGGCAATCCGGCTACACGAAGCACCGCCCCCACTCGACCTGCCCACACGTTGCACGGGCGCACCGACCCTGACCCACGCGACTCGCGTAGCCTCCCAGCGTCACACGTGGCCGAGCCCCTTGACGCGCCCCCTCTGCACTCCAGAGCACCCGCGGAGCCGGCATCGCCCATGCAGCACTCGGGCGCACAAACGTTCTCGTATTCCATCAGGTGCATCGGAGTTGATGACAGACCAGTCATTGCATCCCAAGTGAGCGCGGAGTATACCGATGACAGTCAATCTTGGAAGCCGTTTGGAAAATCTTGGAAATTAACGGAGTTGGTGCGCTACCGTACACACATGGCCGAGACCATCGATGAGCTCGAGGCGCGCCTGGCAGACCTGCGGGTACGCCTGCGCGAGGCGACCCGTGCCCGAGACAAGGCAGGTGCTGCCCGTATCCGTCGCGAGATGCAGAGCATCGAGGCGGCATGGGAGGAGGCCCTTGGCGAGGAAGAAGCGCGACCTGCCACGGGCTCTACGCCGTCTCACTCCCCCGTGGACTCCTCATCCCCTGGGAACGCACTCCGCGCAACCGTGCCGCACGGTCCGCCAGGGATTCCCATCCGTGAGCAAGTGCACCAGACCCTGGCCGTCCTCAGGGCTCCAGCCGCACCCAAGTTGATCTCTGCCACCTACCAGGCGTTCTTCACCGAACCTCTGATCGCAACAAAACTCGGCTCGCTACGCCGCGACGAGGAGCGGTCCTTCACGTCGCAGGGCCACACCCGCCCCTACTACATCTGTGCCGCACTCACCTACGACCGGTTCGCCGCAGCACGCGGGCTGCTCGCCTTGTCCACCTGGCCGTTGGACCGGCGGATCATCGGACCGCTCAGTCCCCGCACCGACTTCCTGACGCATGCGGTCAGCACCGCCGTGCAGATCCAGCGCCTCGAGTCGCTCGGCCATTCCCCAAGCGAGGAGGCCTGGCGGCTACTGCGACGGTTCGCGTTCAATATCCCTGGCGCCCACGAGTTCGGCGACCTCGACCCCACCCGGGTCATTGCCGCCGCACAAGCAGAAGCCACCGTCCACCGGGATGCCGACACCACCGAGCGCACTGCAGCGGCCATCCAAGCCCGGTCTCAACTCGCCGACGTGCAACAGCTGTTCGGCGCACCGCTCCATCAGATCGGGCGGCTTGCCGCCAACAACGGTTCCTGACCTCTTCTCGGTCTCAAACCGACGCATCCTGCCCGGCGCCATTTGCACCCCGCGGCGCCGAGGTCTCATCTGACTGACCAAGAAACCAACCATGCCCCTGCCTCCCTCCGGCGCGCCCACAGATCGGTTCGCGCGCCTCCGCGGCCCCGTGCCGCCCAAGGCCTACGACGCCCGCAAGATCACCGCGCTGACTACGAACCCGGCCTGCGATCGCCGGGCGGTCCTCGATGCCGCCGGTGTCGACAAGGCTGCGCTGGCCCGTCGGGTCGGCTTCGATCCGCGTTTCGGGCAGTCGCCGTTCACCATTACCCGTGGAATCGCCTTCGAGGAATTGGTCAAGCGGGACGGTTACGCCGAACTTCTGCGCATGCTGCGTGAGCAGACCGGAGCACCGGTCGCCGAGGCGGCCGTGGCCGATCTCAACGAAGTCGGCGGCAACGCGTCACTGACAGTCCGTCACAAGGAGACCATGCGGCTGATCGAGCGGCTGGCCGCCGGTGATACAGAACGGCTGATCCTGGACCACCCCGTGCTCACGCTGGAGGTCGCCGGCCGGACGGCGTACCTGGAACCGGACGCGCTCACCCATCGGGTGGGCGGTCGCTTCCACTTGGTGGAGATCAAGTCGTTCCCCGCGGTCGACGGCGTCGCTGATCCACTGGCTGTGGCCGAGGCTGCCAAGCAGGCTGCGGTGTATGCGATCGCGCTGCGCCAGGCGTTCGAGGAAGCCGGGTACGACCCGGATCTCGTGGCCGAGGAGTTCCTGCTGGTCTGCCCGAAGGACTTCGGCAACCGCCCGTACGGTCGGCTGGTGGACCTCCGCCAGGAACGCGACACCATCGCCTTCCAGTTGGCGCGGCTACGTCGTGCGGAGGAGCTCGCCATCACGTTGCCCAACGACGCCACCTTCGATGTCAGGGAAGACTCCGAACACAGCGCGACGGCGCTGACGCAGTCGATTTCCGCGCTCAGCGCCGCCTATGCCCCGGGGTGTCTGTCGTTCTGTGAGCTGGCGCGCTTCTGCCGGCAGGAGGCTGAGGAGTGTGGATCGCCCGCGCGCCTTGGCAGTGCGGCGCGCAATGTGATGCCGGGCCTGGACAACACCCGGACGGTGCTGGACCAGCTCAACGGTGTGGCCGGCCCTGCCGCCGATACGGGGCAGGCCGAGGTCCTGGAGCTACTGAGGAGGGCCGAACGGCTGCGTCAGGCCCGGCGAGGGGTGGTCGCATGACCACGCTCACCGCGCTGGCCGCTCTGCAGGCGGCAGGCACCGGCTACGCCGAACCGATCGCCACCGTATGCCACGTCCACTCGGAGGAAAGTCCGTTCGTGCTGGTGCCGCTCACTCTCGCTGGCGAGGCCTGCGCGCCGCTGGCCGCGCTGGCTGGCACCGATCCCGAGCACCCAGTTCTCTTGACTGTTCACCGGCCACGCGACCGCACAGCGCGGTTCCGCTTCGTCGAGGAGCTGGCCGACCTGGTGCTGCCATACCTGGTGGATCGGCTGGCCGAGACGGAGACCTACCAGGCCGGGCGGGAGAAGGAGCAGCGGAGCCGGGCTGTGCGCGGGCCGCAGTTGATCGTCCCGAACGGCGAAGGCATCGGCTGGCTGAGCAGGCTCGGCCGGCTGACCAGGTTACGCGCGACCGAGGGCCCATTCGCCGTGCACCCCTCCGTGGTGCTGCTTGGCAAGTGGCTGACCTGGCTCGCCGACCGGTCCGAGTTCCCCGGCACCGGCACCCTGCTGGCCATGACCCGGCTGCTGGCCGAACACTGGGCAACCGGCCAGAGCAGCGCTGAGGACTCCCACCTGGCCTCGCTGCTGGCCTGGATCGACCCGCCGGCGGGTCAGACCGGTGCCGCTGCCGCCCGGGCAGCCGAGGACCCAGCCGCGTTTCCTCCGGCCGGCCCGGCGACCGATCCGGTGTTCGACAGCACGACGCTGCACGGCCTGATGACCGGCTACGACGAGGCGCTCACCGACCGGGGCCGCTCGGGCTTCGCCCGGGCGATGGACCGGGAGCTGCGGGCACAGATGCTCCCTACCTGGAAGTCGGTGTGGCAGGGGCTCGGGCTGTTGCGTGCACTGCCCGCAGGCCGACACACCGCCGCCCGGTGGGAGCGCGACCGGGAGGAATTCTCCTCCTACAGCACCTACCTGGCCGAGGACGGGCGCCCGCAGAGCCGCCGCGACCCCGCTGTCGGAGCGGCCCGCAGACTGGCCCGACTCGAGGAAGCCGGGCATCTGTACCAGGTGCAGCGCGCCTTCGATGACCCGCTGGTGATGGCCGAGTACGAGCTGACGGGGGAGGCGTTCACCGGCACGGTGGTCGACCGCGATCCGGACCGGCTGGACCAGGGCGGCAAGACGCCCCGACGGCGGCCCACCATCACACTGCGGGTGACCGAACGCCCGGAGGTCGCTGCAGGAGCGGCCGTCCGCTCCCCCGCACGTCCGGGCCAGTCGGCCCTGATGCAGGCCCTCACACCGGTGGGGCAGGACGGCTTCGAGGTGTTGTTGGAGATCACCGGTGGCCTCGGCCGCGGCTACAAGCAACCACTGGCGCCAGGCACGGTGCCGGACCTGGGTGAGGAGCTGACCTTCACCACGCTCGACCCATCCTCGCCACCGTTCCGGCTGCCTGCCGCCGAGGACACCCCGTGGACACACGGCGGTCCGCCGCAGCCGTACGAGCCGACCGCCGACGACGCCGAGGAGAGCTGGGCATGACCGACCACAACCCGGTTGCCCTCCAGGCCCCCGCGCGCACACCGGGCGAGCGCGCCGAGCGCGCCGTCGCCGGGATCCTCCACGACCTTGACCGAGCTGCCGGGCGCGGCGTCGTCGTGGACTCCCCACCCGGCGCCGGCAAGTCCACCCTGGTGGTGCGTGCGACCGGTCACTTGGCCACGGCCGGGCATCAACTGATGATCGTGGCGCAGACCAATGAGCAAGTCGACGACCTCACCGACCGTCTGGCCCGGGAGTACCCCGGCCTCCCACTCGGCCGCCTTCATGCCAAGACGGTCCAACCGCCCGAGCGCGTCGTCCGCCATCAGCAGGTGCGTACGTCCCCGCGGATCGATGCGCTGCGCGAGCTCCCGGTGGTGCTGTCGACCGCCAAGAAGTGGTCGTACGTGACACCGGACACCTGTGAACCCTGGCGCTGGGCGATTGTGGACGAGGCGTACCAGATGCGCTCGGACGCGCTCCTCGCCACCGCGCCCCTGTTCGACGGGCCAGCGGCGCGGGTGCTGTTCGTCGGCGACCCCGGGCAGCTCGATCCCTTCTCCACTGTGGAGACGGACCGTTGGCGGGGCCTGAGCTGGGATCCGCTGTTGAACGCGGTGGACGTCACCCTCAGCCATACCGATGACCTGGCACGCCACCAGCTTCCGATCTCCTGGCGGCTCCCCGCCAGTGCAGCGCCATTGGTCGAGGAGGCGTTCTATCCGTACTACCCGTTCGAGTCCGGTACCGCGCCCGAGGACCGTCGGCTGAGCTTCACCACGGCCGCGCACTCCGCCTCGCCGGTCGACGAGGTCCTCGCCCGCGCCGCCGACTCCGGGTGGGGTCTGCTGGAACTGGAGTCGCGGCACACTCTCGACCATGACCCGGATGTCGCCGAGGCGCTGGCCGCCACCGCGGCCCGGCTACTGGAGCGCGGTGCCTCGACCGACGGCAGCCCGCTCACCGAGGACCGGATCGCAATCGGCGCCGCCCGCACGCTGCAGGCGGCTGCCGTCCGCCGGCGCCTGGCCGAGCGCGGTCTGACGCATATCACCGTCGACACCGCAAACCGGCTGCAAGGCCGCGAGTTCGACGTGACGCTGGTGTGGCACCCGCTCTCCGGGCGCCTCGACGCTAGTGCCTTCCATCTGGAGGCAGGCCGCCTCTGCGTGCTGCTCTCAAGGCACCGCTACGCCTGCATCGTGGTCGCGCGGGCCGGCATCCGCGACGTTCTCGATCGGCAACCGACGACCCGGCCGGTCCACCTCGATGTGAAACCCAAGTTCCCCGACGGCTGGCGCGCCCACCAGACCGTCATGACCCACCTGGAGCGGCCCGGTTACCAGGTCAGGGCGCTCTGACCGACGACTTTGGGAGGCCTGCCCCGATGCGGCCTCCGCCGGAGGACCCATGAATCCCGTACAGACGATTTCCGAGGCCGCGCGAACGGTCTGGGCCAAGCACGACAAGGACGACGGCTGGTTACCGCTGTGGCAGCACATGGCCGACAGCGGGGCCGTCGCAGGCCTGCTGTGGGACAACTGGCTGCCCGCTCAGATTCGCCGCCTGGTCGCGGAGGTGATGCCACGGGGCGAGGATGATGCGCGACGGCTGGCCATCTGGTTGGCACGTGCGCATGACATCGGCAAGGCAACGCCGGCCTTTGCGTTTCAGGTCGAGGCGCTCGCCGAGCGGATGCGGACGGTCGGGCTGGCCATGCCGCCCACGCACGTGCTGTGGGCGGACCGGAAGCTTGCCCCGCACGGGTTGGCAGGGCAGCTGTTGCTTCAGCAGTGGTTGGAACGACGGCATGGTTGGTTACGGCCGGCCGGTGCCCAGTTCACGGTCGTCGTGGGCGGTCACCACGGTGTGCCGTCGGACGATCCGCAGATCACGGCGCTCAGGCGGCGTCCCGAACTGCTGCACGGGTCCGGGCCGGCCGAGGCGCTCTGGCGCTCGGTCCAGGAGGAACTGCTGGAGCTCTGCAGCCAGCAGGCGGGTGTGGCCGCGAGGCTGGCGGAGTGGCAGCGGGTGAAACTGCCGCAGCCCGTGCAGGTGCTGTTGTCGGCGCTGGTGATCGTGGCGGACTGGATCGCCAGCAACCGGGCCCTGTTCCCGTACCTCACTGAGGAAGGGGCGGCCGGCACGGCCGAGCGAGCCCGGGCGGCCTGGGAACAGCTGGACCTGCCGGGCCCCTGGCAACCTGCCGAGCCACCGTCCGACACCACCGAACTGTTCGCCACCCGCTTCGAGCTACCCGAAGGAGCCAACCCACGCCCGGTCCAGGAGGCGGCGGTTCGCGTTGCACGCACGATGCCCGCGCCCGGGCTGCTGATCGTCGAGGCCCCGATGGGCGAGGGCAAGACCGAGGCGGCGCTGGGCACTGCAGAGGTACTCGCCGCGCGCAGCGGGGCCGGCGGAGTCTTCTTCGCCCTGCCGACCATGGCCACGAGCAATGCAATGTTCCCGCGGCTCCTGGACTGGTTGGAGCGGGTGCCAGCACCGGCCGGCCAGCAGTTGACCATCCTGCTGGCCCACTCCAAAGCAGCCCTGAACAAGGAGTTCAACCAGCTCCGAACCGGACGCGGACATGACCGACTGGTCGCCGTCGATGTGGACGGCGACCAGGAAATGCCGCCACCGGGTGGTGAGCTTCGGTTGGCGCCCGCGGAGCTGGTGGCGCACCAGTGGCTGAGCGGGCGGAAGAAGGGGATGCTCTCCTCCTTCGTCGCGGGCACCATCGACCAGCTGCTGTTCGCCGGCCTCAAGAGCCGCCACCTGGCCCTGCGGCACCTGGCGCTGGCGGGCAAGGTGGTGGTGATCGATGAGGCACACGCCTACGACGCCTTCATGAACTGCTACCTCGACCGGGTGCTGGAGTGGTTGGGCGCCTACCGGGTTCCGGTGGTCGTGCTATCCGCGACGCTGCCCTCCGGGCGCAGGGCGGAGCTGGCGGCGGCCTACGCCGGTGCCTCGACACAGGAACCGGCGTACGCCGCCCTGGCCACCGCCGATGCTTACCCCCTAATCACTGCGGTCGCGCCCGGGCACACGCCAGTCCAGGACCAACCCGCTGCTTCAGGCCGAGCCGGCGATGTACAGGTCGAAGCGCTGAGCGACGACCTTGACCTGCTGGCCAACCGACTGGCGAGCGAGTTGGCCGACGGTGGCTGTGTCCTGGTGGTCCGCAACACGGTCAACCGGGTGCTGGAGACGGCCGACGCGCTCCGCAGGCACTTCGGCACGGACATGGTGACCGTGGCGCACGCGCGGTTCGTGGACGCCGACCGGGCGGTGAAGGACGAGGACCTGCTGGCGAGGTTCGGGCCGCCGAAGGCCTGCCGCTCGGGCCGGCCCGAGCGGCACATCGTGGTGGCCAGCCAGGTCGCCGAGCAGTCGCTGGACGTCGATTTCGACCTGCTGGTCACCGACCTCGCCCCGATCGACCTGCTGCTGCAGCGTATGGGGCGCCTGCACCGCCACATCAGGACTCGCCCGCCCCGACTGCGCGTCGCCCGCTGCCTGGTGGCCGGGGTCGACTGGCAGGCACCGGTTCCGGCTCCGGTGCCCGGCTCGTGCAGGGTATACGGACTGTACGCCCTACTGCGCTCGGCGGCCGTGTTCCAGCCGCACCTGTCGGGCGCCGCTCTTCGACTGCCGCAGGACATCAGCCCGCTCGTCCAGCAGGCCTACGGGAACACTGCGGTGGGCCCGGTGCAGTGGGCCGGGGCGCTGGAGGAGGCACGCCAGCGGCACGAGGAGCAGCTGGCTGACAAGGAGCAGCGGGCCGGAGTGTTCCGGATCGCTGCGGCGGCCCGCGCGGGCCGGCCGCTGATCGGGTGGCTGGCCGCCGGGGTGGGCGACGCAGACGACACCCGGGCAGGCCGTGCCCAGGTCCGCGACAGCCAAGAGAGTGTCGAGGTGATCGCGGTGCAGCAGCTGCCCGACGGCTCCCTGCAGACCTTCCCTTGGCTGGCGGAGGGGCGTGGCGGGTTGGCGTTGCCGGTGGATGCAGTCCCGTCCGGAAAGGCGGCCCGCGCGGCGGCGGCAAGTGCGCTGCGACTGCCGCTGGGGCTGTCGCAGCCGCGCATCATCGACCAGGTCATCGCGGAGCTGAAAAAGTACTGCCCGCCGGCCTGGCAGTCCAAGGAGAGTCCTTGGCTCGCAGGTGAGTTGATCCTTCCGTTCGACGTTGGCGGTCGCGCGCGGTTGGCCGGGTTCGTCCTGACGTACAGCCGCGACGACGGTCTGGAGGTACAAAGTGACTCGTGATGCCGAACCGACCGACTCGAGTGGCCCGCCGGCGTTCGACCTGACAGAACGACCGTGGCTTCCCGTGCAGTTGCTGACCGGCGACGAGCGCGAACTTTCGCTGCGCGAGGTCTTCGACCAGGCGGGCGTGATCCGTCGGCTGTCCGGGGAGGTCCCCACGCAGGATTTCGCACTGCTGCGACTGCTCCTCGCCATCCTGCACGACGCCCTGGAGGGCCCGCAGGACACCGATGACTGGGCAGACTTGTGGAATGCCGACGACCCGTTCGCCGGCGTGCCCAACTACTTGGAGCGGCACCGGCAGCGGTTCGACCTGTGCCACCCAACCATGCCCTTCTTCCAAGTCCCGGGCCTGACCAGCGGCAAGGACGAGGTCTTTCCGCTGAACAGGCTGGTCGCGGACGTGCCGAACGGTACTCCGTTCTTTACCACCCGCTTCCCCACCGTCCAGCGCTTGTCGTTCGCCGAGGCGGCACGCTGGCTCGTGCACGCGCATGCCTTCGACACCTCGGGCATCAAGACCGGTGTGCTGGAAGACCCGCGGGTCAAGGGCGGCAAGGCCTACCCGCAGGGCCCGGCCTGGGCCGGGAACCTGGGCGGCGTCACCGTCGAGGCCGCGAACCTGCGTGAGACGCTACTGCTCAACCTGATTGCGCCTGGCTCTCCCCAGGACAAGGACCTCCCAGCCTGGAAGCGTCCCGTGAACGGTCCTGGAAAGGGCAACCTCGCCCACCGTCCCACCGGGTACCGCGACCTGTACACCTGGCAGTCGCGGCGCGTGCGCCTACAGGCCGACACCGATGGCGTGTTCGGGGCACTACTGACCTACGGAGACCCACTCACCCCGCGGAACATGCACACCATCGAACCGATGAGCGGCTGGCGGCGCAGCCGAGCCCAGGAGAAGAAGCACGGCGAACAACTGGTCTACATGCCACGTGAACACAACCCGGAGCGCGCCGCCTGGCGTGGCCTGGCCGCACTGCTGGGTGCGGACGACCGCACTGCAGCCGCTCCCAGTCTTGAGCCGGCCGAGTTCCTGCAACCGGCGCTGGTCCACTGGTTGGGGCGTCTGGAGAACGACGGTCTGCTGCCGGATGGGAAGCTGGTGCGGCTGCGCACCTACGGCGCTGTGTACGGAACCCAGCAGTCCGTGATCGACGAGATCGTTTCCGACGAGGTCGCGATGGCCGTCGTACTGTTGGACGAGTCCGACCGCCGGCTGGGCACCTGTGCCGTGGAAGCCGTCTCGCGTGCCGAGGAGGCGGTAGACATCCTCGGTGATCTCGCGCACGATCTGGTGGTCGTCGGCGTGGCCAACGACAAGCGCCGCGTCCAGGGCGACGACAAGACGGTGGCCGAGATCGCCCGGGACCAGGCCCGTGACCGCGCATACGGCGAACTGGACGGCCATTACCGCACCTGGCTGGCGGCCATCCGTCCCGGCGACGACCCGCAAGAACTCGGAGCCGCCTGGCAGCACACCGCACGCCGGGAGATCGTCCGCCTGGGAGGCCAACTGCTGGCGGCCGCCGGGGAACGCGCCTGGAGCGGCCGGATGGTGCAGTTTAAGGACGGCTCCGAACGATGGGTCAACACCACCTCGGCCGAACACCGCTTCCACAGGCGCCTGACCGACGCCTTGCCGTACACCCGTCGAGCCGGTACCGAGCCCGGCCCCGACAGCTCCTCCCCCACAGCAGCCGACTAGCCAGGAAGACCCAATCATGACCCTCGCCCCACCCCCGCCCAGGGAACGCCCCGCACTAACCGCTGTCGGCACCACAGCCGGCACCGAGATCACCCGCCTACAACGTGGTTACCTCACCAAGCGCTCGGATGCCGTAGCCGCGCTCGCACGGCTACGCCGTGGTGCCGGACGGGACACCGCCGCCGTACCGGATCTCTGGGGTCTCCTCGACCTCGACCCGCTGTACGAGCAGCCCGATCTCCACCAGAGCCGGGCGGAGAACGCCCTGTACACCGCGATGACCCTGTGGGCCGTCCACCAGCAGTCACAGAGCAACCCGATGCACCAGCGCAGGCAGGAACTCGGCGCAGCCGTACGACAACTGATGCGGCCGGGCGACATCGACGAGGCGATCCTCAAGCGCTTCGTCCGCGCCGGCACCGCCCCCACACTCACCCTGCTGTCGGTCCGCCTGCGTGAGCTCGTCACGCTGCTGCGGCGCGACGGCATCGGCCTCGACTACTCCGTACTGGCCGACCAGCTCTACTGGTGGCAGTTCCCCGGAAGAGCAGACGGCGTCCGCCGCGCTTGGGGCCGTTCGTTCCACGCCTACCGGCCGGACACCGAACCGGATGAGCAGACCGCCAGCTTCACCACCTCCTGACACACCTGCAACACGCCTTGCCATCGCTCCTGCCGCTTCCACCCAAGGACACACGTCATGACCAACCGCACCATCGTCGAGGTCCACGCCCTCCAGAACGTTCCCCCGAGCAACATCAACCGGGACGACACCGGCACCCCGAAGACCGCCGTGTACGGCGGTGTCACCCGTGCCCGCGTCTCCAGCCAGGCCTGGAAGCGCGCCACCCGTAAGCACTTCAGCGCGGTGCTCGACCCGAGCGAGCTCGGGGTCCGTACCAAGCAGGTCGCTGAGTTGCTCGCGCAGCGAATCACCGCCAAGCAAACTGGGCTGGCGGGCGCACCGGCCATGGCCCTCGCCGTCGAGGTCCTGCAGACTGCCACCGGCGCGAAGATCGAGGTTCCGAAGCGCAAGAGCTCGAAGTCGAACGGTGAGGACGACAGCACCGCCGAAGCCGCTCCGCAGTCCTCCTACCTGATGTTCCTGAGCAACCGCCAGTTCGACGCGCTGGCCGAGCTGGCGCTCGAAGGTGCCGCCGACATCAAGGCGTTCCTCAAGGAGAAGGAGCACAAGGACCGCGCGAAGCAGATCGCCAACACCCGGCACTCGGTGGACATCGCCCTGTTCGGGCGGATGGTCGCCAACGCCGCCGACATCAACGTCGACGCGGCCGCCCAGGTGGCCCACGCACTCAGCGTCCACCGGGTGGAGAGCGAGTCGGACTACTACACCGCCGTGGACGACCGGAACACCGCCGACGAGACCGGGGCCGGAATGATCGGCACGGTCGACTTCAACTCCGCGACGCTGTACCGGTATGCGGCCGTCGATGTCGACCGGCTCGCGGACAACCTGGGCATGGGGCTGGCCGAGGACAAGTCCCCGGCAACTCCAGCGCGGCGAGCGGTCGAGGTGTTCCTGGACGGCTTCGTCTCCTCGCTGCCCACCGGCAAGATCAACACTTTCGGCAATCACACCCTGCCGGACCTCGTGATCGTCAAGCTCCGCTCCAGCCGCCCGATCAGCTTCGTGTCCGCCTTCGAACGCCCCGTCGTCGCTGATGAGTTCGGCGGTCACCTGGAGCCCGCCTGTGCTCGCCTCGCCGACTACGTGCCGGAGATCGAGCGCGCCTACGGCGAGGAGAACACGGACACCTGGGTGCTGCGCGTCGGCCCCGCCACCCGCAAGCTCGCCGACCTCGGCACCGAGGTGCCCAGCATGAAGCAGCTCACCGAGCTGGTCGGCGCGGCGGTCACGGAGCGTCTGGAGGGACGCGGATGAGCGTCCTGACACTGCAACTGGCCGGCCCACTGCAGTCCTGGGGTGCCTCGTCCCGGTTCGCCGCCCGCCGAACGACCGAGAACGCGCCGACCAAGAGCGGGGTGCTCGGTCTGCTCGCCGCCGCCCGCGGACTGGCCCGGGACGCCGACGAGGAGCTCGCCGAACTCACGAAACTGCGGTTCGGTGTGCGCATCGACCAACCGGGCACCCGGGTTCGCGACTTCCAGACCGCACACGACCTGGACACCGACGAGCCGATGCCGCTCTCGGAGCGCTTCTACTTGTCCGATGCGGTCTTCGTCGCGGCCGTCGCCGGTGCCGAGACGGTAGTGACCGAGCTGTACGAAGCCCTGCGCCGGCCCGTCTACCTGCCCTATCTGGGCAGACGCTCCTGCCTGCCCGCCCGGCCTGTCGAGCTCACCGTTCACCCGGGCGACGACCTGACCGGCGTCCTGCGAGCCGAGCCATGGCGCGCCGCCGACTGGTACCAGCGCCGTCGCGAGCGCGAAGCCGAGGTGGAGCTGACCCTGATGGCCGAGGCTACGGCCCCGGGCAGCGCCCCCAATGCCACGCTGCGCGACCAACCGCTCAGCTTCGATCCCCGGCACCGCCGATACGGCCTGCGCAGCGTGCACTCCTCCACCGTGACCATCCCCAACCCTCGTGCCCGCGCCCGCCAGAGTGTTCCCCCGCACGACCCGACCAGCCTCCTGGACCTCGTCTGATGCATCTCACCCGCTTCCGTCTCAACGCTGCCCGCCCCGGCGCTCGAAAGCTGATCGCCTCCCCGCAAGCGCTCCACGCCGCGGTCATGTCCTCCTTCCCCGACCTGCTGCCCGGCGCCGCCGGTCAGCCACGCGTGCTCTGGCGCCTGGACCGCAATGCCGCTGCGGAACTGCTGCTGTACGTGGTGAGCGCCAGCCGCCCGGATCTGACCCACCTCGTCGAGCAGGCCGGCTGGCCCGCCGCCGCGGCCTCCGGTACGCCGGGCTGGCAGACGTACGGCTACGCTCCGTTCCTGGAACGCCTCGACAAGGGCAGTGCCTGGAACTTCCGCCTCACAGCGAACCCGGTACACAGCGTCCGGGTACGCGACGGGCAACCGACCAAGCGCACCGCGCACGTCACCACCCGGCACCAGATCGAGTGGCTGCTGGCGCGCCAGGAGATCGGGGGCTTCCGTATCCAGGAGAAGCCCCAGGAACGTCGGCACACCGAGCATGGAGACGTCCATCAACTCGTCGTCCGCGACCAGCGATCGCTGGAGTTCCGCAAGGGCGGCTCCAAAGGACCCGTCACGATCAGGACCGTAACGTTCGACGGCCGGCTCGAAGTCACGGACGCCGACGCACTGCGCAAGCTCCTCACCGAGGGCCTGGGCAAGGCCAAGGCCTACGGCTGCGGACTAATGACCCTCGCTCCCATTACGACTTGACGGCCAATCACCGGATTCACTGCCTGGGAGGCAAACAATGAGCGCCGGTCGCAGACCTGCTAGCACACCGGTGGAGCTGGCTCGCGCCGGCGACCGGCTCTCCTTCGTCTATCTCGAGCGCTGCGTCGTCCACCGTGACGCCAACGCGATCACCGCCGAGAGCGCATCGGGCACGACCCACATCCCCTCCGCCACCATCGGAACACTCCTGCTCGGGCCGGGCACCCGCATCACCCATCAAGCGATGAGCATTCTCGGCGAAACCGGAGCCGGAGTCGCCTGGGTGGGAGAGAACGGCGTGCGCTACTACGCCGGCGGCCGCGCCCTGACCCGCTCAGCCGTGCTCGCCGAAGCACAGGCCGGCTGCTGGGCCAACCGCCGAAGCCGGTTGGAGGTCGCACGGGCCATGTACCGGCTCCGGTTCCCCGGCGAGGACGTCGACGGCCTGATGCGCCGCGAACTCCTCGGCCGCGAGGGGCGTCGGGTCAAGGAGTGCTACCGGGCCAACGCCGAACGAACCGGCATCCCCTGGCGAGGTCGGCACTACCGACCGGGCGACTTCAGCTCCGGCGACCCGGTCAACCAGGCCATCACCGCCGCGGCACAGGTGATGTACGGCATCAGCCACGCCGTCGTCACGGCTCTGGGCTGCTCCCCTGCGCTCGGGTTCATCCACTCCGGGCACGAGCTGTCCTTCGTCCTGGACATCGCGGACCTGTACAAGACCGAGATCGGAATCCCGATCGCCTTCGACACCGCCGCCACCTCGCCTGAGGACGTCGGCGCCACGACTCGCCGGGCGCTGCGCGACCGCATCCACCATCTCGGCCTGCTCGACCGCATCGTCGACGACATCAAGGGCCTCCTCCTGCCGCACACCAGCCAGCCGAGCGACAGTACTGAGGTGGTTCCCGCACTCGGGCCGGACGAAGACCGAATGGCGCTCCAGTCCGATCACAACGCCGATCTGCCGGCAGGCGTCAACTGGGACACATGGGAGCAGGGAGAGACCTGGTGACCGTCATCGTACTGACCAACTGCCCAACCGGCCTACGCGGTTTCCTCACCCGCTGGCTCCTTGAGATCTCCGCCGGCATCTTCATCGGCGCGCCATCGGCACGGATCCGGGACCTGCTGTGGACCGAAGTACAGGCCTACGCGGGCCAGGGGCGGGCCCTCCTCGTCCACAACGCCGACACCGAACAGGGCTTCACCTTCACCACCCACGACCACGCCTGGCAACCCATCGACCACGAAGGCCTGACCTTGATCCACCGCCCCGCGACGCCCCCGATCACCACGGCCACCAACCCAAAGCCAGGCTGGAGTAAAGCCGCCAAGCGCCGCTTCGGGCGCCGCTGACATCGGACAGCGAGAACGGTCTGACCGGGGACGAAATGTGTCCGAAATGCCGAGTTCTCAAGTAGTGGTGCAACCTGGCTATCCGCCCTAGCAAAGCCGCAGGTCACGCAGTCTGCTCCCCGCACCCGCGGGGATGGTCCCTCCCCCACGCACCCCCACCCGGCCGGAGAAAGCTGCTCCCCGCACCCGCGGGGATGGTCCCACCCGGACGCTGCCGTACTTGTCTGCCTCCTCCTGCTCCCCGCACCCGCGGGGATGGTCCCCAGCTGAACGTCAGCCTCGCCGCCGGCAGCCACTGCTCCCCGCACCCGCGGGGATGGTCCCTGGCCCAGCTGCTCGTCGCCGAGGCTGAGGTGCTGCTCCCCGCACCCGCGGGGATGGTCCCATCGGGACGGATGTCGGTGGCATCGCGGCCGCCTGCTCCCCGCACCCGCGGGGATGGTCCCCCCGACGCCTTGGCGTACATGCTGACGATTCACTGCTCCCCGCACCCGCGGGGATGGTCCCGCCTGAGGGCTCCAGGGCCGGGCGCGCCTGCACTGCTCCCCGCACCCGCGGGGATGGTCCACGGCACCGCCGGACGGGAACTGCTGCAGCCGGCCTGCTCCCCGCACCCGCGGGGATGGTCCCCGTTGGCGCCAACCGTTGTGAAGTAGTTGACGCTGCTCCCCGCACCCGCGGGGATGGTCCCAGGCCGTCACCGGCCGGCCAGGTCGCCGCGATCTGCTCCCCGCACCCGCGGGGATGGTCCCTTCATCGCCGTGCCGCGCTCCAGCCTCCCGCCCTGCTCCCCGCACCCGCGGGGATGGTTCCAGGCCGTCACCGGCCGGCCAGGTCGCCGCGATCTGCTCCCCGCACCCGCGGGGATGGTCCCCGGTGGCCGTCGGCGGGTCAGGCCGGGCTCGACTGCTCCCCGCACCCGCGGGGATGGTCCCCGGCTGCCAGCTGCTCCGCCACACCGCGGTAGCTGCTCCCCGCACCCGCGGGGATGGTCCCTACGAGGACGGCTACGCCGGAACGCTGGACTACTGCTCCCCGCACCCGCGGGGATGGTCCCGACGGCGAACCGTGCGAGTTCAGCGCCTACAGCTGCTCCCCGCACCCGCGGGGATGGTCCCGGCCAGTGCGTCGGTGACCTGCCCGGCCACGACTGCTCCCCGCACCCGCGGGGATGGTCCCGGTCGTACCGCGCCACTCTGCCGCGGCCTCGACTGCTCCCCGCACCCGCGGGGATGGTCCCGCGACGGAGGCCTGAGATCGACCTCTCCTCGCCTGCTCCCCGCACCCGCGGGGATGGTCCCACGGTCTCGCCCGCCATGGGTGCCTCTTCTCTCTGCTCCCCGCACCCGCGGGGATGGTCCCATCATCGAGTGGCTGGTGCTCGACGAGCAGGCCTGCTCCCCGCACCCGCGGGGATGGTCCCCGGGCTGGCGGCAGCCGGGCTTGGCGTAGCCGCTGCTCCCCGCACCCGCGGGGATGGTCCCAGCACCTGCTGCGCCACCGTGGTCTTCCCGACCTGCTCCCCGCACCCGCGGGGATGGTCCCTCCACTCCGAGTGAGAAGACCCAGACGGCGTACTGCTCCCCGCACCCGCGGGGATGGTCCCGGTACTCGTACAGGTCAAGGCCCAGGTTAGGGCTGCTCCCCGCACCCGCGGGGATGGTCCCTACGCGAACCGCATCTCGACCCGGGTCGGCGACTGCTCCCCGCACCCGCGGGGATGGTCCCGCCGAGCTCTGGTTGGACGAGACCGCTGATATCTGCTCCCCGCACCCGCGGGGATGGTCCCATGGCGCGACCTGCGGTTCTTCGTTCCGGCCACTGCTCCCCGCACCCGCGGGTCGTGTCCCGCCGAGTGGTGTAGCCGATCTTGCCTCAAAGCTTCACAGGTGCGCAGCTGCCGGGAGACCGGACGGCGCCCTCGGACTGAAG
>NZ_JBVHLF010000056.1:0-50672 GCF_055559155.1 Kitasatospora sp. NPDC024654 | reverse complement strand
GCACGCTGTTGAGTTCTCAAGGAACGGACACTTCCTTCAGACCGCTCTCGCAGGCCCTCCGGGCGTTTCGTTCGTTCTGCGTTCAGCTTATCAGACCCGATCCGCACTGTTTCCCGCGGCTCTTTCCCGACTCACTTCCCACAATTTCGCTTCCGGCCTTCCGGCTTTCCGCTGCCCCGACTCTACCAGAGTTTCCGAACCGCACTTTCCTCCGAAAAGGACATGCAGAAACCGAATGCTCATCGCATAATCGGGAGGGGGTTTGTCGCTCTCCCACCACCATCAGGCGCCGGGGCAACCCGGAGAACACTACGCACCCCCACCGACGAAGTCAAACCGGCCCCGGGCGAGCGCCCGGGGCCGGTTCGTGCGGTCGAGCGGGGTCAGGCCCCGACCGGTCAGACCTCGACCACGACCGGCAGGATCATCGGCCGGCGACGGTAGTTGTCGGCCACCCACTTGCCGATGGTGCGGCGCACCAGCTGCTGCACCTGGCGCGGCTCCAGCACGCCGACGTCGGCGGACTTGCGCAGCGCCTCCTCCAGCTTCTGCACCACCGGGCCGAAGGCGTTGTCCTCGATACCCGAACCACGGGCCTGGATGGTCGGACCGCTCACGATCTTGCCGCTGGTCGAGTCGACGACAACGAAGACCGAGATGAAGCCCTCTTCGCCGAGGATCCGGCGGTCCTTGAGCGAGGACTCGGTGATGTCGCCGACCGAGCTGCCGTCCACGTAGACGTACCCGGCCTGCACCTTGCCGACGATCCGCGCGACGCCGTCGACCAGGTCGACCACCACGCCGTCCTCGGCGATGACCGTGTGCTCCTTCGGAACGCCGGTCTTGATGCCCAGGTCGGCGCAGGCCCGCAGGTGGCGCCACTCGCCGTGCACCGGCATCAGGTTCTTCGGCCGGCAGATGTTGAAGAAGTAGAGCAGCTCGCCCGACGAGGCGTGCCCGGAGACGTGCACCTTGGCGTTGCCCTTGTGCACGACGTTCGCGCCCCACCGGGTCAGGCCGTTGATCACCCGGTAGATCGCCGTCTCGTTGCCCGGGATGAGCGACGAGGCGAGCACCACCGTGTCACCCTCGACGATCCGGATCTGGTGGTCACGGTTGGCCATCCGCGACAGCGCCGCCATCGGCTCGCCCTGCGAGCCGGTGCAGATCAGCACGATCTCCTTGTCCGGGAGGTCGTCCAGGGTCTTCACGTCCACGATCAGGTTGCCCGGCACCTTGAGGTACCCGAGATCACGGGCGATGCCCATGTTGCGGACCATCGAGCGGCCGACGAAGGCGACCTTGCGCTTGTACTCGTGCGCGGCGTCCAGCACCTGCTGGATCCGGTGCACGTGGCTGGCGAAGGAGGCGACGATGATCCGGCGCTCGGCGTTGGCGAAGACGTTGCGCAGCGCGGCCGAGATGTCCCGCTCGTGCGGGATGAAGCCGGGGACCTCGGCGTTGGTGGAGTCCACCAGCAGCAGGTCCATGCCCTCCTCGGCCAGCTTGGCGAAGGCCGGCAGGTCGGTGAGCCGGCCGTCCAGCGGCAGCTGGTCCATCTTGAAGTCACCGGTTGCGACCACCATGCCGGCGGCGGTGCGCACGGCGACCGCGAGGGCGTCCGGGATGGAGTGGTTGACCGCGATGAACTCGCAGTTGAAGGGGCCGATCTGCTCGCGCTGCCCCTCCTCGACCTCCAGCACGTACGGGCGGATCCGGTGCTCGGCGAGCTTGGCCTCGATCAGGGCCAGGGTGAGCTTCGAACCGATCAGCGGGATGTCCGGGTTCTCCCGGAGCAGGTACGGGACGGCCCCGATGTGGTCCTCGTGCCCGTGGGTGAGGATGATGCCGTCGATCTTGTCCAGGCGGTCCCGGATGGACGAGAAGTCCGGCAGGATCAGGTCGATGCCGGGCTGTTCGTCCTCGGGGAAGAGGACACCGCAGTCGATGACGAGCAGCCGGCCGGCGTGCTCCAGCACCGTCATGTTGCGGCCGATCTCACCGAGGCCGCCGAGCGGAGTGATCCGGATGGCGTTCGGGGCGAGGGCCGGGGGCTCGCCGAGTTCGGGATGGGGGTGGCTCAAAAGACTCTCCTCACGCAGCACGCCATATGCCCGGGGACCTCCCCCTGGAGACATATGGCGTGCGGCTTCGTTGGCTACCTACTGGGTCGTCCGCCCGTCTCCGAGCGGTTGGCTCTGCTGTGCCCTCGCGCCGTGATCCGGTCCAGCGGCAGGCCCCTCGGTGCAGGGGCCCGGCGAGCCGGGGGCGCGCACGTTTCTGTCTGTTACAGGTGTACCCCGCCTGTGGCGAGATCCTCCTTCAAGCGGGCGATCTCCTCGGCGGTGGCGTCCACCAGGGGCAGCCGGACCGGACCGGCGGGCAGGCCCTGGAGGCTCAGCGCGGCCTTGGTGAGGATGACGCCCTGGGTGCGGAACATCCCGCTGAAGACCGGGAGCAGCGCCTGGTGGGCGGCGGTGGCCGCGGCGACGTTCCCGGCGGTGAAGTCCTCGATCATCCCACGCAGCCGGCCGGCGGCGACATGGGCGACCACGCTGACGATGCCGACGGCCCCGACCGAGAGCAGCGGCAGGTTCAGGATGTCGTCGCCGGAGTACCAGGCCAGGTCGGAGCGGGCGATCGCCCAGGCGGCGGCGCCGAGGTCGCCCTTGGCGTCCTTGTTGGCCACGATCCGCGGGTGCTCGCCGAGCCGGACCAGGGTCTCGTGCTCCAGCGCGACTCCGCTGCGCCCGGGGATGTCGTAGAGCATCACCGGCAGCCCGGTGCTGTCCGCGATCGCGACCGAGTGCCGGTACAGGCCCTCCTGCGGCGGCTTGCTGTAGTACGGCGTGACGACCAGCAGCCCGTGCGCGCCGGCGGCCTCGGCCTGCCGGGCCAGCTCGATGCTGTGCGCCGTGTCGTTGGTGCCGACCCCCGCGATGACGTGCGCCCGGTCGCCGACCGCCGCCACCACGGCCCGGACCAGCTGCGCCTTCTCGGCGTCGGTGGTGGTCGGCGACTCGCCGGTGGTGCCGTTGAGGACCAGGCCGTCGTTGCCCGCGTCGACGAGATGGGCGGCCAGGCGCTGGGCGCCGTCGAGGTCGAGGCCGCCGTCAGCGGTGAACGGGGTCACCATCGCGGTCAGCACCCGGCCGAAGGGGGTCTGCGGTGTGGAGGTCGGAGCCATGGATCCAAAAATACTCGTAGCCGGTGAGGGGGCGGCCAGGCTGGTCCAGTCTTCGGACATCCGCCCTGGATGAACCGGACAAACCATAGGATTCCGGTGCTGCCCGCTCGGGGGTTCAAGCAGCACCGGAATCCGTGCCCCGAGCCTAGGGACGGCCCAGAAACGCTGCAATCCGGACATGTCGGACCGATACATCCATATGCCTATCCACCCAGGTCAGGGCGCGACCCGGCCATGGGTGTTGAAGGCCGCATGGGTGAGCGGCATGAGCTTGGCCCACTCCGCCTCCATCTTTTCGGCCACCATCTCGATCTCGCGCTGTGGGAAGGTCGGCACGATACCGCGCTCGTCCTTGGTGCGCAGCGACAGGAAGTGCATCAGCGACCGGGCGTTGCAGGTGGCGTACATCGAGGAGAACAGACCGACCGGCAGCACCGCGCGGGCCACCTCACGGGCCACGCCCTCGCTCAGCATCTCCTGGTAGGCCTCGTACGACTGCCGGTAGGAGCGCTCCATCGCGGTGGTGACCGTCTTGTACTGCTCCGGCGTGCCCTCGTGGAACTCGTACTTGCCGGGCCGGCCCTGCTGGACCAGCCGGCGGTCCTCGCCCGGCACGTAGAAGACCGGCTCCAGCTCGCGGTAGCGGCCGCTCTCCTCGTTGTACGACCAGCCCGCCCGGTGCCGGTGGAACTCCCGGAAGACGAAGATCGGCGCGCTGACGAAGAAGGTCAGCGAGTTGTGCTCGAACGGCGTGCCGTGCCGGTCCCGCATCAGGTAGTTGATCAGGCCCTTGGACTTCTCCGGGTCCTGCTGGAGCGCCTCCAGGGACTGCTCGCCCGCGGTCGAGACCCGGGCCGCCCAGATCACGTCCGAGTCGGCGGCGGCGCTGCGGACCAGCTCCACCGTGACATCGCTGCGGAACAGCGGGGTGGTCTCCGCACTGTCGGTCACGCGTTACTCCTCTTTCTCACCATCGTCGGCGACAGCCTAAGGCGTGCGCCCGGCGTCACCCTCGAAGCTTGATCGCATGCTGCATGGTCTTGCGTGCCCGCGGGGTGTCGCCGGCGTCCGCGTACGCCACGGCCAGCCGGAACCAGACCCGCCAGTCGGCCGGCTCGGCCTCGGCCTCGGCCTGCCGCCTGGCGAAGACCTCGTCGGCCGAGTCCCGGTCGATCCGGCCGCCGGCGGTGCGCCGCAGCTCGTCCACCGGCAGGCCGCCCTCGGCCTCCAGCTCTCGGGACATCGCCTCGGTGACCCGGCCGAACTTGACGGTCTGCCACAGGAACCAGATCCCGATGGCCGGGATGACGAACGCGCAGACTCCGATGCCGATCCCGAACGGCTTGCCGGTGGCGATCAGTTGGCCCCCCTCGCCGATGCAGATCAGCGAGACGAGCAGGAGGACGGCGGCGAGGATGAAGAACCCGGTGCGCGAGGTCATGGTCGGCTCACAGGTCCAGGAAGTGTTCGAGGCCGAAGGTCAGCCCCGGGGTCTCGGTCACCCGCCGCACGCCCAGCAGGATGCCCGGCATGAAGCAGCTGTGGTGCAGCGAGTCGTGCCGGATGGTCAGGGTCTCCCCGGTGTCCCCGAAGAGCACCTCCTGGTGCGCCAACAGGCCGCGCAGCCGGACCGCGTGCACCGGCACCCCGTCCACGTCGGCACCGCGGGCGCCGGGCAGGCCGTGGCTGGTCGGGTCCTCCTGGCGCGGGCGGCCGGCGGCCTCGCGGGCGGCGGCGATCAGCTGCGCGGTGCGGGTGGCGGTGCCGGAGGGCGCGTCGGCCTTCCGGTTGTGGTGCAGCTCGACCACCTCGACCGACTCGAAGTACTTCGCCGCCTGCTGGGCGAACTGCATGGTGAGCACCGCGCCGATGGAGAAGTTCGGCGCGATCAGGCAGCCCACCGGGCCGGTGCTGGTGCTGGGCGCGGCGGCCAGCCAGCCGGTCAGCAGCTCCAGCCGCTCGGGGGTCCAGCCGGTGGTGCCGACCACGGTGTGGATCCCGTTCGCGGTGCAGTACTCCAGGTTCCGCATCACCGCGTCGGGGTGGGTCAGCTCGACGGCGACCTGGGCACCGCTCTCGACCAGCGTCTCCAGTCCGGAGTCACGGCCCAGGGCGGCGACCAGCTCCAGGTCGGGCGCGGCCTGGACGGCCCGGACGGCCTCGGAGCCGATCCGGCCGGTGGCGCCGATCACGGCGACGCGCAGCGTCATGGGGGGTCCTTTCGGAGGGTCGGGCCGGCTCAGGCCAGCAGGTCGACGAGCTTGGCGGCCCGTCGGTCGGTGATCGGACCGATCAGGGCGAGCGAGGGCCGGTACGCCCCCAGCACATCACGCGCCACCTGCTGGACGTCCTCCAGGGTGACACCGGAGATCTTCGCCAGCATGTCGTCGACCGACAGGTGGCTGCCGTAGCAGAGCTCGGCCTTGCCGATCCGGTTCATCAGCGAGCCGGTGTCCTCCATGCCGAGCACGGTGGAGCCGGAGATCTGGCCGATCGCGCGGCGCAGCTCCTCCTCGGTGATGCCGTCGGCAACCACCTTGGCGAGCTCCTCGCGGCAGATCCGCAGCACCTCCTCGACCCGCTTGGGCTGGCAGCCGGCGTAGATGCCGAACAGGCCGGTGTCGGCGTAGGAGGAGGAGTACGAGTAGACCGAGTAGGCCAGCCCGCGCTTCTCCCGCACCTCCTGGAAGAGCCGCGAGCTCATCCCGCCGCCGAGCGCCGCGTTGAGCACGCCCAGCGCCCAGCGGCGCTCGTCGTGCCGGGGCACGCCGGGCACCCCGAGCACCAGGTGCGCCTGCTCGGTGGCCCGGTTGAGCACCTCGACCTGGCCGGAGGTGCGCACCGGCTTCCGCCCGCGCCGGACCTCGGCCGGGGCGGCGTCCGACTTGGCGAGCACCTCGGCGAAGGCGGCCTCGACCTGCTGGACGACCTTGCGGTGGTCCAGGTTGCCGGCGGCCGCGACGACCAGTTGCTCGGGCCGGTAGCGGCGCTTGAAGAAGCCGGCGATCTGGTCCCTGGTCAGGCCGTTGACGGTCTCCTGGGTACCCAGGATCGGCCGGCCGAGCGGGGCCGAACCGTAGATCACCTTGGCGAACAGGTCGTGCACCACGTCGCCCGGGTCGTCCTCGGCCATCGCCATCTCCTCGAGGATGACGCCGCGCTCGGCCTCCACGTCCTCGGTGCGGATCAGCGAGCCGGTGAGCATGTCGCAGACCACGTCGATGGCCAGCGGCAGGTCGGCGTCCAGCACCCGCGCGTAGTAGCAGGTGTTCTCCTTGGCGGTGAAGGCGTTCATCTCGCCGCCGACCGCGTCCAGCGCGGCCGAGATCTCCAGCGCGCTACGCCGCGCGGTGCCCTTGAAGAGCAGGTGCTCCAGGTAGTGGGTGGCGCCACCCAGGACCGGGGTCTCGTCGCGCGAGCCGACCCCGACCCAGATGCCGAAGGTCGCCGAGCGGACCGTCGGCAGGGTCTCGGTGACGACCCGCAGGCCGCCGGGCAGGACGGTGCGGCGCACCGTTCCGGCGCCGTCCACGCCCTTGAGCAGGGTCCGGGTGCTGCCGGGGCGCTGCTTCGCCGCCGAGGCCTGGGACACGGAACGTCCTTTCACCGGAGCACGGCTCCGGGGTGATGCGGTGACAACAGGGTGCGGCCCGTACGCCGCGAGGGGCGTACGGGCCGCGGGATCAGCGGACGAGCGTCACTCGGCCGCGGCGGCCTCGCCGCCCTCGGCGTCCTCGATGACCGGGATCAGCGAGAGCTTGCCACGCGGGTCGATCTCGGCGATCTCGACCTGGACCTTGGCGCCGACGCCGAGCACGTCCTCGACGTTCTCCACGCGCTTGCCACCGGCCAGCTTGCGGATCTGCGAGATGTGCAGCAGGCCGTCCTTGCCCGGCATGAGCGAGACGAACGCGCCGAACGTCGTGGTCTTCACCACGGTGCCCAGGTAGCGCTCGCCGACCTCCGGCATGGTCGGGTTGGCGATCTGGTTGATCGTCGTACGGGCAGCCTCCGCCGAGGGGCCGTCGACCGCACCGATGTAGATGGTGCCGTCGTCCTCGATGGTGATGTCCGCGCCGGTGTCCTCCTGGATCTGGTTGATCATCTTGCCCTTGGGGCCGATGACCTCACCGATCTTGTCCACCGGGATCTTGATGGTGATGATGCGCGGCGCGTTCGGCGACATCTCGTCGGGCGCGTCGATGGCCTCGTTCATCACGTCGAGGATGTGCAGGCGGGCGTCCTTGGCCTGCTTGAGGGCGGCGGCCAGGACGGAGGCCGGGATGCCGTTCAGCTTGGTGTCAAGCTGCAGGGCGGTGATGAAGTTGCGGGTACCGGCGACCTTGAAGTCCATGTCGCCGTACGCGTCCTCGGCGCCCAGGATGTCGGTCAGCGCGACGTAGTGGGTCTCACCGTCGATCTCCTGCGAGATCAGGCCCATGGCGATACCGGCGACGGCGGCCTTCAGCGGCACACCGGCGTTCAGCAGCGACATGGTGGAGGCGCAGACCGAACCCATCGAGGTGGACCCGTTGGAGCCGAGCGCCTCGGAGACCTGGCGGATCGCGTAGGGGAACTCCTCGCGGGTCGGCAGCACCGGGATGAGCGCCCGCTCGGCCAGCGCGCCGTGACCGATCTCGCGGCGCTTCGGGGAGCCCACCCGACCGGTCTCGCCGACCGAGTACGGCGGGAAGTTGTAGTTGTGCATGTAGCGGCGCCGGGTCTCCGGGGAGAGGGTGTCCAGCTGCTGCTCCATGCGGAGCATGTTCAGGGTGGTGACGCCCAGGATCTGGGTCTCGCCACGCTCGAACAGCGCCGAGCCGTGCACCCGCGGGATCGCCTCGACCTCGGCGGCCAGGGTGCGGATGTCGGTGACGCCGCGGCCGTCGATGCGGACCTTGTCCTTGATGACCCGCTCGCGGACGATCTTCTTGGTCAGCGCGTTGTAGGCGGCGCTGATCTCCTTCTCGCGACCCTCGAACTCGGGGAGCAGCTTCTCGCCGGCCAGCGCCTTGACGCGGTCCAGCTCGTTGTTGCGCTCCTGCTTGCCCGCGATGGTGAGCGCCTGGGCCAGCTCGTCCTTCACGGCGGCGGTCAGCGCGGCGAGCACGTCGTCCTGGTAGTCCAGGAAGACCGGGAACTCGGCGGTGGGCTTGGCGGCCTGGGCGGCCAGCCGGGCCTGCGCCTCGCAGAGCACCTTGATGAACGGCTTGGCGGCGTCCAGACCGCCGGCCACGACCTCCTCGGAGGGGGCCTCGGCGCCACCGGCGACCAGCTTGATGGTCTTGTCGGTGGCCTCGGCCTCGACCATCATGATCGCGACGTCGCCGTCGGCCAGCACCCGGCCGGCGACGACCATGTCGAAGACGGCCTCCTCCAGCTCGCTGTGGGTCGGGAAGGCCACCCACTGGCCGCGGATCAGCGCGACGCGGACGCCGCCGATCGGGCCGGAGAACGGCAGGCCGGCCAGCTGGGTGGAGGCGGAGGCGGCGTTGATCGCGACCACGTCGTACAGGTGGTCGGGGTTGAGCGCCATGACGGTGGCGACGACCTGGACCTCGTTGCGCAGGCCCTTGACGAAGGACGGGCGCAGCGGGCGGTCGATCAGGCGGCAGGTCAGGATGGCGTCCTCGGAGGGGCGGCCCTCACGACGGAAGAACGAACCGGGGATCCGGCCCGCGGCGTACATCCGCTCCTCGACGTCCACGGTCAGCGGGAAGAAGTCGAAGTGCTCCTTCGGCGCCTTGGACGCGCTGGTGGCCGACAGCACCATGGTGTCGTCGTCCAGGTAGGCCACGGCCGAACCGGCGGCCTGGCGGGCCAGCCGGCCGGTCTCGAAGCGGATGGTACGGGTGCCGAAGGAGCCGTTGTCGATCACGGCCTCGGCGTAGAACACGTTCTCTTCCACCTGGAAGATCTCCTCTTTCGTACGTCTCCGGGAGAGCGCCCCCGCGCTGCCTGCCTGCGGGGCCCTGACCTGCCGGGCCGGTCTTCGATCGAAGCCCCCGGGCGCTACCGCGCGGTCTGCGGTACTCCCGGCGGCCACTACCGAGGACCGGCGCCTCTCGGCTGCCTGGCCTGATCGGCGGGCTGCTGCACGCCTCGGCGATTGGACGCTCTCTCGGACGCGGGCGGCTTCCGTTTGAAGCCTGCGGCCCGCTGGGGGTTTGTGCCACTGCTCGGGTGGGGCGCCATGAACCGGCGCCATTTCCCGGCATGCCCACAACCCTACGGTGCAATCCTCGGCTGCCCCGGGAGGCGACCGCGATTTGCTCGCGCGCGGTGTCCGGCGCGCGGTACGCGCGAGGGGCGGCTCCCCGGTGGGGAGCCGCCCCAGGCAGCGGTCTTAGCGGGCGCCGCCGGCGGCACCGCGGCGGATGCCGAGACGGTCGACGAGCGTACGGAAGCGCTCGATGTCCTTCTTGGCCAGGTACTGCAGCAGCCGGCGGCGCTGGCCGACCAGGATCAGCAGGCCACGACGGCTGTGGTGGTCGTGCTTGTGGAACTTGAGGTGCTCGGTCAGGTCCGAGATGCGGCGGGAGAGCATGGCCACCTGGACCTCGGGGGAGCCGGTGTCGCCCTCCTTGGTCCCGTACTCGGCGATGATCTGCTTCTTGACGGCGGCGTCGAGGGCCACTGCGTCTCCTTCTGGGATTCCTACCGAGTGACTCTGGTCTACGGCACAGAGTCTGCTTGAACTCGGATCGAAGGCCAAGGGTACCAGCAGCCGCCCGACCGGCCGTTCCGCACCGTCCGGCCCGACCGGTTGTCCCCTCTGTACCCGAAACCCGGGGTGGCCCCCGCCCGGCGACCGAGGGTGACCGGTGGGCGGGGGCGCGACGGGCGTCGACCGTCCGCCTGTCGGGATTTTCGGGAACTTTTTCCGGGCCGTCGGCTGCGGTTATCGTCGCAGGCCGCGGAGGCGATTGGGGCGCTCTGACATGCCTGGGCCAGCCGTGGCCAGTGTGGCAGCTGACCTTTGATTCATGGGCGCAACATGCAGTTCACCTTTGATCCAAGCCTCGTTGGCCAAAGGTAACAAGTCGGACATCGAGCGCGACGGGCTTAGGTGATCTTCGCTTTGGATAGTCATGCGGTTCGACGCAACGGATTCCGAAGCAATTCCGCCATTGACGCGATCAATACGCCCCCCGCACCATGGGCCGGCCGGGAGCGAGCTGCACCACAGAGGCCGAACACCCCCCGCCGGAGGCGATACCGCTCCCCGCCCAGCACCGCACAGGACCGCGCCCCTCGCGCTGAGCCGATCGGACCCCCGCCATGACCGACACGCTTCGTCCGCCCTCCGCCACCACGCCGGTGACGGTCCGTACCACCGAAGCCCCGCGGACGCTCAAGCGTTCCCTCGGTGTGGTCGGCGGCACGCTGCTGACGCTCTCCTGCGTCACCCCGGCCTCCTCGCTCTTCGTCCTGGTGCCCTCGCTCTTCAACGCGCTGGGCACGGCCACCGCGCTGACCATCGGGATCGGCGCGGTCCTCTGCGTCGCGGTGGCCTTCTGCTACTCCGAGCTGGGCACCCTGATCCCCAGCGCCGGCGGCGAGTACGCGATGGTCGGCACGCTGGCCGGGCGGTTCGCCGGCTGGCTGGTCTTCATCCAGTCGCTGATCGTCGTGATGATCGTCCCGTCGGTGATCGCCATCGGCACGGCCGCCTACCTCGCGCCGATCGTGCACCTCAGCCCGGCGGTGGCCGGCGCCGGCGTGATGCTCGCCGCCACCGTGGCCGGCCTGCTCGACCTGCGCGCCAACGCCTGGATCACCGGCATCTTCCTGGTGCTGGAGGTGATCGCGGCCGGCGTGGTCTCGGTGCTCGGCTTCGCGCACAGCCAGCGCGGCGTCGGCAGCCTGTTCCACGGGGTGCTGGCCGACACCCACGGGGTGACCAGCCCGGTCGGCCTGGGCGCCATCTTCGCCGCGATGGGCACCGCGCTCTTCGTCACCCAGGGCTTCAGCACCGCGATCTACCTCTCCGAGGAGCTGGAGAACCCGCGCCGCAACGTCGCCCGGACCGTGCTGTGGACGCTCGGCCTGTCCGCCGTGGTGATCATGGTCCCGGTCATCGCGATCACCCTGGGCGCGCCCGACCTGGCCACCCTGACCGGCGGCGACATCTCCGGCATGGTGGCCGGCTGGAGCGACTCCGCACTCGGCACCTTCATCAGCCTCTGCATCGCGCTGGCGATCATCAACGCCGGCATCGTCATGGTGATCCAGAACTCCCGGGTGCTCTTCGCCTCCGGCCGCGACAAGGCCTGGCCGGCGCCGGTCAACAAGGCCTTCGGCACCCTGAACAAGTTCAACGCCCCCTGGGTCTCCACCCTCGCGGTCGGCGTGCCCGGCGCGGCGCTCTGCTTCGTTCCCGGCACCCTGCTCACCAACATCACCGGTGTCGCGGTCGCCGCGCTCTACCTGCTGGTCGCCGTCGCCGCGCTGTTCTCCCGCCGGGCGCAGCACAAGGACGTCCCGGCCTGGCGCCAGCCGCTCTGGCCGGTACTGCCGGCGCTGCTGATCCTGGTCCTCTGCTACGTGCTGACCCAGCTGGACACCACCGCGCTGATCTGGACCGGCGGGATCACCGCAGCGGCCAGCCTCTACTGGGTCTTCTTCCTGCGCCCGCGCGCGGAGAGCCACTGGGTGATCACCCTTCCGGAGGACGAGCGGATCTGACCGCCACTTGACCCCACCCGCCCCGGACGGCCCGGGCACCTCCCCCACGGTGCCCGGGCCGTCCGGCTGTCGGGCCGGGGGCCTCAGCCGCCCATCGCGCGGGCCCGTGCGTAGAGGTCGAGCACGCCGAGGCAGAGCGGCACCAGGGAGAGCAGCACCGCGGCGTCCACCAGCTCCAGCAGCCGGCCCCAGCGCGGGGTCAGGCCGCCCCCCGGGACGAGCACGCCGATCGTCAGCAGGACCGCCGCGAGCAGGGTGAGGGCGAGCGCCGGACCGAGCGCCCGGGCACCGGCCGGCGGGTACGTCGCCAGGCCGAGCGTGAGCAGGCAGAACGTGCCGAGGCCGGCCACCAGCAGCGCGACCACCTGCCCGGTGAGCCGGAACAGCCGGGCCCGCAGCAGCGCGGCCAGGCCCAGGGCCGGCGCGAGCAGCCGGGCGAACGCGGAGTCGGTGCCGCCCAGCACCCCGGCGGCCACCACGAGGACGGCCGCGCACCCGCCGACCAGGCCGAGCAGCAGCTCGTGCCCGCGCCGCGCCAGCGCCGCGATCCGCTCGGCGTCCGGCTGGTCGGGGCCACCGGGCCGATCAGGGCCACCATCGTCGGCGCTGCCCCTGCCGCCGTCGCCGCCGTCCAGCGGGTCGCGGAAGGCGATCGGCAGCCGGGCGAACCGCGCCGCGAGGCCGGGCAGGAACCCGATCAGGCCCACCGCCGCGACGCCCGCCACCGCGGCCGCCGCGCTCGGTGCGGCGCCGGTCAGGATCGTCGCGAAGGCGGCCACCACACCGGTGGCCGCCAGCAGCGCGGCCGCCACGAAGGGTGCGTCGCCCAGCGGCAGCAGCACGACCAGCAGCACCGAGGTGACCAGCAGCGCGGTGCACCCGGCGAGCAGCTGCGACCGGCCCGGTCCCGCCCCGGCATCGGGCGGGAGCAGCGCGGTGCCCGCGACCAGCGCGTGCGGCAGGGCACCGAGGCCGAGCGCGACCGCCGAGGGCCGGTCGTCGTACACCCGGGCCCTGGCCCCGGCGAGGGCGACCAGCAGGACGGCCAGCACCGCCGCGGTGGTCCCGGGCAGGCCGCGGGTCAGATGGCGAACCGGGTCGGCGGACCAGAGCAGCAGCGCGGCCAGCGTCAGCAGCAATACCCCGGAGGCCAGGCCGAAGAAGAGCAGCCGGCCGTCGTGCCAGTGCCGCGGGTCGCACCGGACGGCCGCGGCGACGGCCTCCGTGACGTCGTCGTAGATCGGTGCGGGCGGCGGGTGGCCGAACGGGCGCAGCAGCAGCAACTCGCCGTCCAGCACCCGCTGGGCGGCCAGGCTGCGCGAGGGGTCGAGCGCCGAGCCGTCCCGCCGGACGAGTCGGCGGCCGACCGGCTCGCCCTCGGCGGCCGGCTCGCCGCAGAGCCGCCACACCTCCGGGTACAGGTCGGCCAACGGGACGTCCTCCGGAAGGGCCAGATCGACCCGCCGCTCGGCCCCCGTGACGGTGAGCCGGCAGAAGCCGGCGGCGGTGGGCTGCACCAAGCGGACACCTCTCTCTGGTCTCTCTCCGGCCCCTCCCCAGGGGGTCGCCCCGTACCTTAGGCGCGCCGACCGGGTGTCCCGGCCCCACTACGATCGTCGCGGCCCGGGCCGGGAGGCGCCGGGCCGCCGTCAACCGTCGAGGATTGGTGCCGAGTTGAGCGTGGTCACCGTCAAGCGGCTGCCCAGGCTGTCACCCCCGGAGGTGCCGGGTGAGCCGGTCGTTCTGGTGACGCCGCCCGAACTCCCCCCGGAGCGGGACGGTGGGGGCGGGTGGACCGAGCTGCTGCCGCTGCTCGGCATGGGCTCCTCCGCCGCGTTCCTCTTCCTGCCCGGGGCCACCGGATTCATGAAGGTGATGGGTGGCCTGATGGCCGCCTCGACCGTGGCGATGGCGCTGGCCCAGCTCGTCCACGCCCGCCGCGGCGACTCCGGTGACCTGACGCGTGGCCGACGCGACCACCTGCGCCATCTGGGCCAGGCCCGCCGCGGGCTGCGCCGGACCGCCCGGCTGCAGCGGACCGCCGCGCTCTTCACCCACCCCGATCCCGGGCAGCTGTGGGCGCTGGCCGCCGACGGTCGGCGGGTCTGGGAACGCCGGCCGGGGGACCCGGACTTCGGCCAGATCCGGATCGGCACCGGCACCCAGCGGCTCGCCACGCCGATCACGCTGCCGCCGACCGCCCCGCTGGACCGGCTGGAGCCACTGACCGCGCAGGCCGTCCAGCGGCTGGTCGCCACCCACGGCACGCTCGACGCGATGCCGATGACCGTCGCGCTGCGCGGCTTCCGCCACCTCGCACTGGCCGGCGACCCGGAGACGGTCCACGGGGTGACCCGGTCCCTGCTCGCCCAGCTGGCCACCCTGCACTCGCCCGAGGACCTGGTGCTGGCGGTGGCCTGCGGGCCTGGTTCGGCGGCGGCGTGGGAGTGGACCAAGTGGCTGCCGCACGCACAGGACGTCGGCTCGGCCGACGGTGCGGGCAGCGGCCGGCTGATCCGGGGCGGCCTGGACGAGCTGGAGCCCCTGCTGGCGGACCGGTTGACCGGCCGACCGCGGTTCGACCCGGGCGGTCCGCCGGTCCTCGACCGGCCGCACCTGGTGGTGCTGCTGGACGGCGGCCGGGTGCCCGGTGACTCACCGCTGGTCGGCGGCGAGGGCCTGCAGGGCGTGACCGTCATCGAGCTGCTCCGCGGCAGGGCGCGCGGTGACCTGCGGCTCACGGCCGTGCCCGAGCGTCTCTCCGTGGAGCTCCCGGACGGCACGACGTACCGCGGCGGGCCGGACCGGATCAGCGGCGTCCAGGCCGAGGCGCTGGCCCGGCTGCTCGCACCGCTCCGGCCCGCTGGCACCGGTGGCGACGAACCGCCGCTCTCCGGGCTCGACTTCACCGATCTGCTGGAGCGACCGCGCGCCGCGCAGGAGCGGCTGCGGGTGCCGATCGGCGTCGGCGAGGGCGGCGAGCCGGTGCTGCTCGACCTCAAGGAGGCCGCGCAGGAGGGGATGGGACCGCACGGCCTGTGCGTCGGCGCGACCGGCTCCGGCAAGTCCGAGCTGTTGCGCACCCTGGTGCTCGGACTCGCGGCCACCCACTCCCCGGAGAGGCTGAACTTCGTCCTGGCCGACTTCAAGGGTGGTGCCACCTTCGCCGAGCTGGCCGAACTCCCCCACGTGGCAGCGCTGATCACCAACCTGGCCGAAGACCTCGCGCTGGTCGAGCGGATGGCCGAGGCCGTCTCCGGCGAGTTGACCCGCCGCCAGGAACTCCTGCGCGCGGCGGGCAACTTCGCCAACCTCACCGACTACGAACGGGCCCGGACGACCGGCGCGGCGCTCGCGGCGCTGCCCACGCTGCTCCTGGTGATCGACGAGTTCAGTGAACTGCTCACCGCCAGGCCGGAGTTCATCGACGTCTTCATCCAGATCGGCCGGATCGGGCGCTCGTTGGGGGTGCACCTGCTGCTCGCCTCGCAGCGCCTGGAGGAGAGCCGGCTGCACGGCCTGGAGGCCTACCTCTCCTACCGGATCGGGCTGCGGACCTTCTCGGCGGCCGAGTCGCGCACGGCGATCGGCGTGCCGGACGCCTACCACCTGCCGCCGGTCCCGGGCGTCGGCTACCTCAGGACCGGCACCGACGGGCTGGTCCGGTTCACCGCCGGATACGTCTCCGGGCCCCACCGACCGGGCGGTTCGGGCTCTCCGGCCGGCGGCGGGCGGCGTCCGGCGCTGTTCACCGCCGCGCCGGTGCCGCTGCCGGCGGTCGAGCCGCCCGTGGTGGGGGTGGGCGGCGAGACCGTACTGGAGGCGGTGGTGCGGCGCCTCGCGGGCCAGGGCCCGCCGGCGCACCGGGTCTGGCTGCCGCCGCTGGAGCGGTCCCCGTCCCTCGACGGGCTGCTGCCGCCGCTCGGCGCCACTCCCGAGCGCGGGCTCACCGCCCCCGGGCACCCCGCGCTCGGCCGGCTCACCGTGCCGGTCGGCCTGGTGGACCGGCCCGCCCAGCAGCGCCGTGACGTGTGGTCGCTGGACTTCTCCGGCGCGGCCGGCCACGCGCTGGTCGTCGGCGGACCGCGCTCGGGCAAGTCCACCCTGCTGCGAACCGTCATCGCCTCGTTCGGGCTCACCCACACGCCGGCCGAGACCCAGTTCTACTGCCTGGACTTCGGTGGCGGCGGCCTGCTCGCGCTCGACGACCTCCCGCACGTCGGCCAGGTCGCCACCCGGCTCGATCCGGAGCGGGTCCGCCGGACCGTCGCCGAGGTGCACGGCGTGCTGAACGCCCGGGAGGAGCTCTTCCGGGCCGAGCGGATCGACTCGGTGGAGACCTATCGCCGGCACCGGGCGGCCGGCCGGTTCCCGGAGCAGCCCTGGGGTGACGTCTTCCTGGTCATCGACGGCTGGGCCGCCTTCCGCGGCGAGAACGAGCCGCTCGACCCGGTGGTCCAGGACATCGCCGCCCGCGGCCTCAACTTCGGCGTGCACCTGGTGATCACCGCGGCCCGTCCCGGCGAGCTGCGGCCGGGCCTGCGCGACCAGCTGCTCGGCCGGGTCGAGCTGCGGCTGAGCGACCCGATGGACTCCGAGGTCGACCGCCGGCGGGCCGGAACCGTCCCGATCGGCCGGCCGGGCCGTGGCCTGACCCCCGACCGGCTGCACTGGCTGGCCGGACTGCCCCGACTGGACGGCTCGGCCGCCGTCGAGGACCTCGCGGACGGCACCGCGGCCCTGGTGACGGCGGTGCGCGACGCCTGGCCGGGCGCGCCGGCGCCCCGGGTGCGGCTGCTGCCCGAGCTGCTGGACGCCGACCAACTGCCCGGGGGCGGCGAGCAGCCGCGCTCCGGGGTCGCCTTCGGCATCGACGAGGACGCGCTGGCGCCGGTCTTCGTCGACTTCGAGACCGACCCGCTGTTCCTGGTCTACGGCGGCGCGGAGTCGGGCAAGAGCGCGCTGCTGCGGCTGCTGACGCACCAGATCGCCGAGCGCTACCCGCCGGAGCGGGCGCTGCTGGTGGTCGCCGACTACCGGCGGGCGCACCTCGGGCGGTTGCCGGAACGCCACCTGCACCAGTACTGCACCGCGCAGCCGCAGCTGCGGGAGGTGTTGACCTCGCTGGCCGGTTCGATGGGCCGCCGGCTGCCCGGACCGGACGTCACCCCCGAGCAGCTGGAGGAGCGCAGCTGGTACCACCAGCCGGACGCCTTCGTCGTCGTCGACGACTACGACCTGGTGGCGGTCGCCGGTGGCAACCCGCTGCAACCGCTGCTGGAGTACCTCCCGTTCGCCCGCGACCTCGGGCTGCGGGTGATCGTCGCGCGGAACTCGGCCGGCGCCGGGCGCGCCTCGTTCGAGCCGGTGACCACGCGGATGCGGGAGTTGGGCGCGCAGGGCGTACTGCTCTCCGGGGACGCCGCCGAGGGCCCGCTGCTCGGCGGCGTCAGGCCGCGGGCACTGCCGCCGGGGCGCGGAGTCTTCGTCGGGCGAAGGGGCGCGCCGCGCGTGGTCCAGACTGGGTGGCACGCAATCCGGTGAGGATGTTCCAGATGGTGAGGGGGTCGGGTCAGTGGTCGAGGTGACCAGGGGTCATGGTTGTCTGTCGGCCGGCACGCCCCCGCCGACCGCCGGCACCACCCAGCACCACCTATCTGCCGCCGACTGCCGTCCGCAGCGGCCCGCAGCGTGAGGACTCGACTGACATGAGCAACTACCAGCAGCACCTGGGGCCCGGTGGGCAGCCGTACGCGCAACAGCAGCAGCCGCAGGCCTGGGCGCAGCAGGCACCACCGGCACCACGGCAGCCCGCTCCGGCGCCGCCGGCCGGGCGCAGGCTGTTCGGGCCGGTCAACTGGCGGGTGGTCAGGATCTCCATCCCGATCATCGTGGTGGTCGAGGGCCTGATCACGGCGCTCGCCTGGCCCGCCATCAGCAGGCAGGCCCAGCCCACCGTGTCCATGCACAAGCTGGTCGAGCCGCCGGCCGTCACGCTCAACGGCCTGCCGCTGAAGCTGGTGCCGCTCACCAGCGACGACCGGCCCGGAACGGACGCGGAGACCAACCAGACCGGGCACAACAAGCAGGACCTCGGGCTGACCCGGCTGGACAGCCTCACCTACAGCCCGGACGGGCGGATGGGCTCGGCACCCGGCTACCAGGTCTTCTCCGCCTACGGGGACATCAAGGACCCGGCCGCGCGGATGAAGCTGGCGATCGCCAACATCAGGGTGGTCGGCGCGCAGCAGCTCGGACCGATGCTGCAGTTCCCCGCGAAGGGCAACAACTCCGGTGACGTCGCGATCGAGTGCACGGGCATGGAGGTCAACGGCGCCATGGGCACCGAGGGCTGGTGCACCTGGTCGAACCGGAGCACCATCGGCACGGTCACGCTGATCAGCCAGACCCCCGGCGGGCCCTCGGCCGCCGAACTGGGCAGGCTCGCCGACGCCACCGCGCAGCTGCGCGACCAGATGTACGCGCCGAGCTGACGGGCGGTCGCTCCGGGGTCCGGTCAGCCGAACGGGCTCTCCGGGCGCGGCACGGTGTACGGCCGCGCCCGGACGGGATCGGCGGGATCGGCGGGGTCGGCGGCGCGCCGGTACGACCGCGCCAGCAGGTCCACCGCGGACCGCCAGCCCGGACCCGCGGGCTCGGCGGCCGGCCCGGTGACCGCCCGCAGCGGGACCGCGACCGCGCTCTCGACCCCCTTCGCGACCAGGCGGTTGGCCAGCCAGTCGCGCTTCGGCACGTCGGCGCGCAGCAACCGCCCGACCCGGCCGGCCCGGCGGATCTCCGCCGCCACCCGGCGTGCCTCGTTGCCCTTCCGGAGCCGGTCGGCGACCCGCTCGGCCCGCCGCAGCTCCCGGGCCGCGCGCTCCAGACGCCGCAGCGTCAGGCCCAGTTGGACCGAGACCCGCTCCACCCGGGCCACCCAGCCGGCGATCTGGGCCGCCGACAGCACCGGCTCCAGCAGCACGGCCAGGCCCGCGCTGGCGACGTCGACCAGCGCCATCGCCGCGAGTTCGGCGATCAGCCACTCGACCGCCTCCCGGACCAGCCCGACCGCCACCTCCTCGGCCTGCCGGCACTCCCGCGCGGCCTGCGCCAGGATCCCGGCGGTCCGCGCCGCGTCCTCGGCCGTCGCGTCGATCGCCGCGACGACTTCGCCCAGGTACCCGCCGAAGGCGTCCGAGGCCATCCCCTCCCACTGGGCGGCGACGGTGAGCGCGCCGGTGCGCAGCGCCCCGGCGACCTCCGCCAGGGTGACGGCCTGCCGGTGCCACTCCTCGGCCGCCGCCCGGACCTCGGCGGACCGTCCGGTCACCGACTCCAGCAGGGCCGGCAGGCCGGTGGCCCGCAGTGCGGTCCGGACCAGCCGGTCGAGCCCGTGGTCCGGCGGGGCTGGGGCCGGCTCCGGCGGGTCGGGCAGCGCGGGGAGGGGCTGCGGGTCGCCGTCCCGGGCCCACCGGTAGGCGTCGTCCGTCGGGCGTCCCACTACCCGTCGCCGCTGAGACCGGCGGCCGCGTCGTCCTCGGCCTGGCGGTAGGCCCGGGCGTTGTCGCGGAGCCCCCGGGCCGTGCGGGCGAGGGCCTCCAGCAGGGCCTGGCGGTCGCGCTGCCCGGCCCGGTCGTGCCGCGCGCACGTGTCGTGCAGCACGGCGGAGTCCGGCAGCCGGCCGAAGGCGTCGGGTGGGAGCCGGACGTCCGCCAGGGCGGCCCCGGCGGCGCTCAGCCGCTCGTGCTCGGCTTCGACGATCGCGGCGAACTCCTCCAACGCCTGGAGGTGGACGGCGTATCTGACCATTCCTCGGCCTTCTGTGCGGTGCGCTCACGCCTCGTTCGGGGCGGCGCGTTCGTCGGGATCCTTCGTGGGAACCGGGGCCGGGGTCGGGGCCGGAACCACCGCCGGGGCCGGGAGCACCACCGGGTAGCGCCGGCGCCGCCCCGCGTCGCTGGACACCGCGATCAGCGCGGAGACCACGCTGATCAGCGAGAAGAGAACCAGCAGGCTGCTGTCGGGGACGATCGCGGCCAGTGCGCCGGGCTCCGCGGGGCCCACCCGCCCCTCCGGGTCCTCCAGGACCGTGAGGGTCTCCCCCGCGTGACGGTCACGGCAGTTGGTGGTCGGGCCGCCCGGCACCGGGCTCCCGTCCAGGTGCGTGACCCTGCAGGTGTAGTAACTGTCCTGCGGGTCACGGTAGTTCTTGTGGAAAACCGCGTCCTGCACGGTCACCACCTGGACCTGGCGGCCGTGCAGCGCCAGCAGTGCCAGGTCCGCCGCGTGGCTGCCCGTCGCGGCACCGATCAGGCAGCCGGTCATCACCATCACCGTGCCGCCGATCCGGTTGGCCGGCAGGGCGTCCCGCTGCAGCAGGAACACCAGGCCCGCGAAGGCGATCCAGAGCACCACCCGCGGGACGATCCCCAGATACGGCATCAGGAAGGTCAGGCCGGTCGCGCCGATCGGCACCAGCACGATGATCATCAGTGCCCGGCGCAGGGCGAGTAACTTCCGCCGGCGCGGCCCGGCCGGGGCGGGTCGCGCCGCTGCGGTACTCAACTCCGGTTCAGTACTCAACGCCGGTCCCCTCATCCGAATACGCTACGCACATCATCGCGTACCGTCACCGCTCCGGTCGCCGTAGTCACGGATGACGGCTCCCCGTCCCGTGGTTCCGTCGCCGACACACTGGCCAGGACGTGCGAGAACACCCCGAGGTAGTCGCTCCAGCTGTCCGCGTCCCGGGTGGTCAGGGTCAGGATCGCGGCCCGGTCGTGCGTGAGCAGCGGCAGGCCGGCCCGCAGCTGGTAGACCTGCTCGACCTGGGGATGCCCGACCCCGAACACCGCTGCCGGCACCAGGACCTCACGACGGGAGGCGAGCAGCGCGACCGGCCCGTACGGCACCTCCAGCACGCCCGCCTCCAGCTCGGCCCCCTCCTCGCCGGCCCACTGCCGCGCGGTGCTCCGGGCGAACCGCCGCCGGTCGCGGCAGCGCGCCCCGACGAGCTGGACCGCGAGCAGGGCGGTGGTGAGCCCACCGCCGTCCGTCCGGAACAGACAGCCGGCCAGGTAGGCCGTTCCCGCGGCGAGCAGTCGCCGGGCAGCGGCCTCGCTGCTCCGCAGCAGGCTCAGCTTCTGCTGGGGGGTGGCGTGCGGGAAGAGCGGCGCGAGGGCGTCCGCGAAGGTCGGCAGGCGGTTCTCGAGGGCCCCGGTCAGCGGGATCTCCAGGAAGCCGGCGGGCAGCGTGAACCAGAACGCCGATGGCGGGTGCGGGAGTTGCTCAGTGCTGGTGCGCATGGCTCGCGTACCACTTGCCGAGGCCCACGGTGCTGCCGATCGCCGCGCCGGCGCCGGCGATCGCGGCGACCCTGTTCCGCTCCGCCGACATCGGCACGCCGGTGACGACGTTGCCGCCACCGGTGGCGTAGACCGAGGCGTCGGTGGCGGTCGGGTCGCCGCCCTCCTCGTCCTCCGCGTAGGCCGCCCAGGCGGTCGGCGCGGCGAACGCGACACCGGTCCCCGCCTGCGCCACGTCACCGGTCAGCTGCACTGCGTCCGGCGACGCGCCGAGCCGGCTCGCCAACGCCTCCGGCAGCCTGGTGACGAGCGGGTTGGTCGGATCGTCGGCCTTGGTCCAGCCGGCGAACTCCCGGACTCCGACGGTCACTCCGGACCGGAGACCGGCGACCGTACCCTCCTCCGCCACGGTTGCCGCCCGAGCCGCCCGAGCCGCCGTGAACCCCTTGGCCGCCGGGCCGATCCCCGGGATCGCCCCCAACAGGTCACCGCCGAGCGTCAGATAGTCGCCGATATGCCGTCCCGGCGGCCACAGCCGGCCGGTGGTGGCGTACTGGGTGGTGTGCACTCCCAGCGCCAGCAGGCTGAGTCCGACGGTCAGCACCGCGAACGCCGGACAGAAGACCGCGATCGCCCCGCTGATCCCGGCCGCCACACTGAGCCAGTCCGAGTGCGACTCCACCCACCCCCAGGCCTGGTCGAGCCAGTCCGGCTCTGGCGGCGCCTTGCTGTCGGCGGCCTCGCGGATCAGGTCCGCTCGGGCGTCGGCGACGCGCTGGTGCTCGTCCTGGAGGCGGTCGGCGGCGGCGAGGAGGGCGTCGAGCGAGGTCGTCGCCGTGTCGAGCCGGGTCTGCGCGTCGCTCAGCACGGCGACCGCCCGGTCGTAGCGGCGTTGCGCGGCGGCGAGCGCGTCGGGACCGGGGTAGGTGCGGGCACGATCCACGAGCCTTAGGTCGGGGTCGGCGGCGGCCCGCTGGTGGGACGCTCGGGCGTCGGCCAACTCGGCCCGGGCGCTGGCCGCCTGGCGCTCCAGGTCGGCCGCCTTGGCGTGGTTGTCGTTGAGCTCCGTCCACCAGGCGCTGAGGGCGTCGCGCGCCTTGCGCACCGAGTCGCCGGCCTGCTGGAGGTAGCCGGGCAGCTCGCCGAGCTTGGCGGCGAAGGCCTCGGCGGCCGAGCCGGTCCACTCGCCGTCGTTCCTACCGATGGTGGCGAGGGTGTCGTGCACCGAGACCAGGTGATCGGCCACCTTGCCCAGGCCGGCGGCCAGGGCCTGCACACTCGCGGGATCCCCCGGTGCCGGATCGAACCCGAGGCCGGGCCAGGGCGTCGCCGCGGTGTTCGAGGACGCGGTGTTCGAGGACGCGGTGTTCGAGGACGCGGTGCTCAAGGGCTCGTCTCCTTGCCGATCGAGGCGGCCACCTCGGTTTCGGTCTGCTGGTAGTTCCGCCTGACCGCGGCCAGGCCACCGTCGAGCGCCTGCACACAGTCCCGGAGCCGGCCGAGGCCGTGCTGCCACCTGCCCCTGAAGTGCTCGCAGGCCTGGTCGATCGACTCGGTGCCCGTGCGATGGCCATCGGCGGGGCCGAGGCCGCCCAGCGCGGTCGCCAGGTCGTCGGCGCTGGATCTGAGGCCTGCGACGAGCTTGTCCAGCTCGGCGAGGTCGACGCTGAAGTCGGTGCTCACGATGGCTCCTCGGAAGATCGGGAGGATCGGGAAGATCGGCGGACTTCCCTGCGCCGCCGGATCACCACGTACGCCGCGCCGAGCAAGCCGCCCAGCGCGAGGGTCGTCGCGCCGGCGGTGAATGCGGTGCCGGGCCTTCCCGGACTCGCGGTGGGGGCGGGGGTGGCGGCGGGCTGCGGAAGCGGGCCGGCCGCCGGCCCGGGATCGATGTCCATGGTCAGCGCGGAGTACGGGCGGACGAACCCGTACCCCAGCCGCGGATCGGGGAGCGCGAGATGCGCGCCCTGAACGGAGGGGGGCAGGCCCGCGCTCCTGATCAGACGGTTCACGACCTGACCGGCCGTGAGATGGGGAAACCTGGCCCGCACGAGCGCGGCGGCCGCGGAGACGTAGGCGGTCGCATCGGAGGTGCCATCGGCTTGGCTGTACGCCCCGTGGGGCGCGGTGGAGACGATCCCCACGGCGGGCGCGAGGAGGGTGAGGTAACGGCTGGAGTTGGACTCACGCCAAAGCTCGCCGTTCTGGTCGACCCCGCCAACGGAGACTACGCCGGGGAAGGTGGGGAGGCCGATGTCGTTCTCGGTGGCGGTCTGGCCGATGCCGACAACGACGATGACGTCCTTGTCGTGGGCATACTGCAGGGCGTCCCGCTCGGGCTGGCCGAGGACGTTGAGCAGGGCTGAGATGTTGATGACCTTGGCACCATGATCCACTGCGTAGCGGATGCCACGGGCAAGGGGATTTCCGGAGCCGTAAGTCGAGCCACCATCGCTCAGCTTTACCGGGAGAATCTTGGCACCCGGGGCCAATCCTTTGACCCCTTGACTGCCATCAGGACCATGACCCTTGGCGGCAATTAGCCCCGAGATACGGGTGCCATGGCCAAAGTTGTCTGCGGCATTTGCAAGATCCCCTCCTCGAATCATGCTAATACCCGATAAGGTCTGCCCAACCAAGTCAGGATGGCCACTATCCACTCCACTATCGAGCACTCCGACGGCGACTCCCGTACCAGTTGAGACTTTCCAAACTGCGTCCACATTAAAAGCAGAGAGGGCCCACTGCTTGCTGCGATAGTAGTCTTCCGCAACCGCCGAATTAGACGCCAGGCACACCGAGGCCACCATCAATGGCGCACAAGAAACACCCGCAGCCCGCCACCAGAAACACCCCTTGAGGCGGATCCGCGACAATTTAGAGCAGCGCCAAACCTCACAAACTACTTGATAACCGGGGGAATAATTTCCCGCTTCGGCAGCCATGTCTCCCGATCCTCAACTAAGTAGCTCGGACAATTCTCCCCACTCACTCTTCGATTCTTGCACCGCCCTCCACCAGGCATGCCACCCACTATTCCATTGCCCTCAATCCCATACCCCTCGCTCTGGCCGCCTTGTAGACCAGGATCAGCGGCGGAATCACGGATCATAGGGTCGTGATCCACAGGTGCACTTGTTGCCCTGCCAATACCGGGGAGGCCCACCGAACGACCTTTCACAATTGCGAAACGAGGATCACCCCTCATGCCTTCTTCGCCTCGAAAGATGACTCCGGAAGATTCTTCTGGCCAGCCGTTGACCGTAGCTTCTTCAGCTCTATCCAGACCGCTTTCGATGAACTTATCTTCCGAAACTTCACTCGGGCCATAGATACCCTCGGAGCTGTCGGTGAGGTAGCCATCCGATTCCCTCGCAGCACTGCTATCCTCTGAGATTCCAGGACTGGCAGCCCCAAGGAGAGAAGCAGGTCCTCCGCCAGGAATAGCAACTGAGCTGCTTTTTTCTGGGACAGTTCCCAACCCCAATCCAAGGTCACCACTGAGCCCCGCGCCATTACCTTTGCTGGCAGACGAAACTAGCATTGACCCATAAAATCCATGGTCGCTCCTGCTGGGTTGCAACGGATTTCTCTCGCCAGCCGATCCCCGTGGCTCTCCCGACACGGCCCGCCTGCCCCCAAAACGGGAAATATAATTCCCCACACCACGCGAAGGGAATGCTACTTCAGGAGGTGAGAAAAATGCAGGGGCTGGAGGGATCGTCGTAGCGCTGTTGTCCACATATGACAGCGATCCCAGCACCCCCTGCCACCCCTTATAACTACTCGCCAACCCCTCCAACACCACCGCCGCCCTCAACTCCTGCTGCCTCCCCAGTGACAGCGTGCCCCGGTTCAGTTCCAGGGCCGTTGCCGTGTCGATTTCCGGGTTGGCCAGGTCCTTCGTCAACTGGCGGTCGTCGTACCTCGTCGTCATCGCGTGCATCACGTTCGCGGCCTCGCTCGGTGTGCGGATCGCGGCGATTGCACCCTGCGCCTGGCGGAGGGAGTCGGCTGCGCCTTTCAGGGCCTTGCTCGTGTTGGCGATGTAGCCCGCGCCGTTGGTGAGTTGGGTGGCGATCGAGGCTGCTTCTGTCGCGAAGGCGTCGGCGGCGGGGCCGGTCCAGGTGGTCAGGGTCCGGGAGACGGCGGAGTTGAGCTGATCGCTGATGCCGCCGGGGCCGATCAAGGCGTCGTGGACGTTGTCCCAGTGGCCGGCGATGGTTTCCACCTGGCCGGGGTCGGCGTTCTCGATCAGGGCCTTGAGTTGGTCGAGGCGGAGGTTGGTGAAGCAGCTGTCCGGTTTCGGGGCCCCGTTCGCCGGCTTCGCTCGGGCTTCGCGGAGGAGTTTCGCGCGGTGTTTCTGGGCCTTCGCCGCTGCGCGGTCGTCGGCACTGGCGTTGATGGCCCTGCTGTCCCAGGCACCGTCGGGCATTTTCGAACTCCCCTACTGCATCAGGTGCTTGGCTGCCGCGTCGCTGTCCTGGTAACTGCCGTGCACGATCCCGGTCTTGGTGCGGTAGCCGTCGATGAGGCTGGTGAGGTGGGTGACGATCGCGCCGATCGACTCCTTCGCCGTGTCATGGGCGAGGCGCAGGCCGGCCGCCTCCTGGAAGCGGTCTTCGCGGGCGCCGAGGCAGCCGGCCGGGATCGTCGTCTTGTACTTGGCGTCCACGGCGGTGCCGTCCAGCTGGTCGAGCATGGTGTTCAGCCGGCGCCGGACCTCCTCCAGCGCGCTCAGGTCCACGGTGAAGCGGTCCACGGTGCTCATGGTGCGGTTCCTCTTTCTCGGCGGCGGTCGCGGCGGTCACGGTGACCTCGGCGGCCTCGCAGGTCGCGTTGGACGGTCGCGACCCCGGCGATCAGAACGGTGGCCAGGAACCCGACGGCCACCACGCACGTCGCGTCCCGGATGCGGCGCCGGGACGCCGGGTCCTCGGTTGAGACGGCGACGGGGGTGACGCCGCCCGCGGGGGCGGGCGGGTCGGGGTCGGGAGTCGGGGCCTCGATCGGGCCGGCGGTGTCCCTGGTGAGGGCGGCCAGCGGGTCGACCACGCCCCAGCCCACGGAGTCGTTGCGGCCGCGGTCGGTGCGTTGCGCCGTCTGCTCGATCTGCGCCACGACCTCCCGGGCCGTCCAGCTCGGGTGCTTGGCCCGGATCAGGGCGGCCACGCCGGCCGCGTAGGGGGCGGCGAAGCTGGTGCCCTGGTCGGTGCAGTGCCCGCCGGCCGGGACCGTGGAGACGATGTCCACGCCGGGCGCCGCGACCCCGACGAAGCCACCCCGCTGCGAGAAGGGCGCGCGTTCGTTGTCGCGATCGGCGGCGGCCACGGCCAGCACACCGGGGTAGGCGGCCGGGTAACTGACCTTGGCCTGCCCGGTGGCGCCGTCGTTGCCGGCGGCGGCGACGATCACCACGTCCGCCGCCAGGGCGTTGCCGACGGCCCGGCGCAGGGGCGGCGGATCCTGGTCGAGCGCGGTCTCCTGGCTGATGTTGACGACTTTCGCGCCCTCGGCCACCACCCGGTCGATCGCGGTGACCAGCCCCTCGACCGGGCCGTTGCCGTGCCCGTCGTTCTGCCGGACGGCGATGAGACCGGCCTCCGGAGCGAGTCCGACGAAGCCGGTGCCGGCCAGCGGGCGGGCCGCGATGATGCCGGCCACCTTCGTGCCGTGGCCGTAGTCGTCCCTGGTGCCGTTGCCGGCCGGGTCGAGCACGTCGAAGCCGTCGCCGGTGGAAACGGCCGGGGCGAGCTGCGGGTTCACCACGTCCACTCCGCTGTCGATGACCGCGACCTTGACGCCCCGGCCGGTGGACTGCTCGCGCAGTTCGGCGAGCGGGATGCGCTGGAGCGCCCACGGGGTACCGGGGATCGACTTGGCCGGGAAGGCGCAGTCGCCGCCGTCGGCCGCGGTGGCACCCGGGCCGACGGCGAGCAGCGCACCGGTCAGGAGTGGGCCCACGGCGAGCGGCCACCACCGCATCACGGCCGGTCAGTCCTGGTGCCACACGCTCGTGTTGGCGCGTTCGGTGGCGGAGTAGTTCTGCGCGGCCGCGTCGAGCTTGCCGGCGATCTGCTCCAGGGTGACCCGCAGGGCCGCCGCCTTCCGGTCCCACTCGGCCTGCCTGGCCCGGTAGGCGGTCTGCGCGGATCCCTCCCAGCTCTGCGCGACGCGGCTGACGCCCGCGGCCAGCTCGTCCAGCTGGCCCTGGATGTTGCCCGCGGTGGTGCGGATGTCCTGGGCCGCCTGGGAGATGGTCTGCGAGTTGACGAGAATGGGTGCTCCGGACACGGTCCGAACTCCTTACCTCAGACGCCAGATGGCTCGCCGAAGACGGCTCGCCGAGTGGATCGGTTCAGCCGAACACGCTGCCCTGCGATGCGAGGCCGGCCAGGTCGGCGCGCTGCTCCTCGTCGCTGCGCGCGTAGTTGGTCGTAGTGACGTCGATCGCGTCCTTGATGCCACGCAGGATGTCGTTCAGCCGGGTGGCGTCCTGGTTCACCTCCGCCTGCAGCGCCTGGTACGCGCCGGCGGCGGCGCCGCGCCAGCCCGAGGTGATGGTGTCGACGACCACCTGCAGGCGGGCGATCTCGGCCTGCACCTGCCCGTTGACCGCGTCGATGCGGGCGGAGAAGGCGCGCATCTCGGCTTCGGTGGTGGTGAACTGCTCTGCCATGCGGGACCCCTCGCGCTGGACGCGGCGAACGAACTCCGGGAACACGTCCGGTCGTTCGGCCGTCACCTTAGCCAACACGGCGGGTGACGATCAACACGGTTCGTAGTGGAAAGTCGGCGCTGCGTAGTCACGGCTGGCGCGCCCGGCGGGCCGTGGCGGTGTCGAGCACGGGTCCCCTGGGCAGCAGGTCGGACCACGGCCGGGGGACGGCGGTCGGCTCGATCCGGTCGTAGCCGAGCCTGGTCCTGGCCTGGTCGCCCGGTGGTCCGCCACCCGCCAGCGCGTAGCGCAGACCGGTGTCGGTCAGCAGGTAGGCCGGCCCTGAGCGGGCCTCCGACTCCTCCGGCTCCCCGCCCGCCGGGCCGCTCAGCTCGCGGTACAGCAGCCCCGTCCCGGGCGAGACGTAGACGCTCGACGTCGCCGCGAGCGCGGCCACCGGGAACCCGGCACCCGCCCAGGCGCCGAGCACCGGGCGGCCCGGTCCGTCCGTCCGGCCCTGGTGCAGCACGGCGCAGACGGTCGGCTGTCCCGTGGTCCCGTCGAGCCCGGCCGAACGACCGTTGACCACCGTCGGGACCGACCCCGGCCAACCCCGGTCGGCGTCGAAGGCGGTGTTGTCCGGGGCCACCGACGCCGCCGCGACCGGGATGGCGGCCACCCGCCCCTCGGGATAGCGGCCGACCGCCTGCGGACCGTTCAGCAGCAGATGGGCGGTCAGGTCCGAGACCGGGGCGATCCGGTCCGTGAGCACCACGTACTTGTGGGTGGCCGTGCCCGAAGCGGCCTCGACGACCGTCCCGACCCGGTTGCTCCGCGCGTCCAGCCCGGGCGCGGTGGAGGTCAGGCCGACCCCCGGCACGGTCGGGATGTCCAGCGGGGTGCCCCGACCGAGCACCGCCAGCCACTGCGCGCCGACCGGCTGCGGGCGAACGCCCTGGCCGAAGAGCAGTCGGGCCAGCAGCGAGCGCTCGGCGTCGGTGGCGCCGCCGAGCGGGAACGCGGTGCCCGCGGCGTCGACCAGGTAGCGCCGGCCGTCCGGCCCCTCGACGTACAGCGCCGCGCTGCCGCTCAGCGTGCCGGCGGCGGTCAGCGCCTGCCCCGCCTGGCGCGGTGAGAGCACGAACACCTCCTGCCGGGCGGCCAGGCCCGCGCCGGCGCTGGTGGGCTGCGCGCAGACCGCCCACACCTTCGGTTCGGCGGCGACCGGGGGTTCGGGCAACCGGTCCGGCGCGTACGGGATGCCGATGGCCGGCCCGTGCGGGAGGGTCGGGCCGTCCAGGACCCGTTCGTCGACCTTGAGCACCCGGAACCTGGCCGGGTCCAGCAGCAGGCGGGCCGAGGCGAGGTTCAGCACCGGACGCAGCTCGCGGACGCCGTCGGTCTCCAGGACCACGTACCGGGTGGTGGACCGGCTGCCCACCAGGACGTTGCCGCCGACGGTGGCCCAGCCGGGCGGGGCTCCGGGCCGGAAGATGCCCCAGGCGCCGAACGCGGCGAGCAGCAGCACACCTGCCAGCACGCTCGGCAGCAGCGCACCGAGCGCGCTCGGCGGCGGGGCCTCGGTGGCGGTGAGCGCGGGTTGCAGGAAGGCCGCGACGGTGCGCCGGCGGGCGAAGGCGTAGGCGCTCAGCTGATCCTTTCGGGTGACCACGGCCACTCCCTCCCGTCCTCGTCGTCCGCCTCGCCGTCCGCCTCGCCGTCGGCCGCTCCGGCCGTCGCGACAGGCGGTTCTCCGGCTGCCGCAACGGCGTGCCGACACCGCGCCGACACCGCGCCGACCGGACGCCGTCGGCCGGTTCGGGCGCCTACTATGCCGAAGCCGCCCACCGCGACCAGGCCGGAACGTGCGCAGGGTGCCGGGCTGCCACCGCAAGGGAGGGATCCGGGGGATGCCCGACGCCACCAGGCTGCGTCACCGTCCGATCAGCACGGGCCACGAGCCGCGACCTCGCGCGGCCCGTCCGCCGGGATCACCCGGACGAGCGACCCCGCCGGTGCCGCTGATCGCCCGCACTCCGGGGCAACGGGTGCGGCAGCTGGTGCTGTCGGAGGTCGCGGTCGGGGCGGTGGCCGCCGTCCGGGTGTGGGCCCCGCGCGCGTTGGTGCCCGCCGTCGTGCTGGCGGTGCTGGTGCTGGCCGGACTGCTGCCCGAACCGGAGCGGCGGCCGTTCGGACAGCTCCGGGCCCTGCGCCGACGCCGGCGCGTGGCCGATCGACGGGGCGAAACCGCCGACGCCACGGGGATGTCCGCCGCCCTGCTGGAGTGCGATCCGGCGCTGCGCACGCTGACCCACCGGGGCCGGGACGGCCGCGCGGTCGGCTTGGTCGGCGACGGCACCTTCCTGACCGCCGTGCTCGCGGTGCGCCCGGCCTGCTCGCCGCTGCGCACCGCCCGCGAGCAGCCCTCGCTCGATCTGGCGCTGCTGCATGGCGCGTTGCGCACCGCGGGGGTCCGGCTGGAGTCGGTCCAGCTGCTGCAGTACGTCCAGCCGGGCCCCGCACCGCGACTGGCTTCGGAGCAGCCGGGGTTGGCGCCCCCTGCGGTACGGCTGAGCTGGCTCTGCCTCAAGCTCGCCCCCGAACTCTGCCCGGAGGCCGTACTCGCCCGCGGCGGAGGACAGTTGGGCGCGCGACGCTGCGTCGTACTGGCCGCCGACCAACTGGCCCGGGCGGTGCGGCAGTCCGGCTTCGAGGCCGCGCTGCTCGACGAGACCGGGCTGCTCACTGCGCTCGGGACCGCACTGTGCGTGCACACACACTCCGAACTGCGTGTGGGCACACACACTGAACCATGTGCGGGTACACACACTGAACTGTGCGCATGCCGACACGGGGAGCCGTGTGCATGCACACACACCCAACCGCGTGCGTGCACACGCATCGAACCACATGCGTCCACGCACACCCAATCGCATGCGTGCACACACACCGCCGACCGACACCAGCGCAGCACGGAGACCGCCACCCACTGGCAGCGCGGCGACCGGTGGCACTCGGTGTTCTGGCTCGGCCGATGGCCCGAGCTCACCCCGGGTGCGCTGCCGGAGCTGACCCGGCGGCTGACGGCACTGCCGGCACTCGCCACCGTGCTCAGCATCACCGTCTGCGACGGCCCGTACGGCACCGCCGAGTTGACCGGCAACCTGCGACTGGTGACCCAAAGCGTCGACGAACTCGACCTTCTGAGCGACGAGTTGAGCGCGGCGGCAACCAACTCCGGCGCGCTGCTGGTCCGGCTGGACCGCGAGCAGCTGCCCGGCGTGCTGGCCACCCTGCCGTTGGGCGGTACCCGCTGATGGCCACGGCACGCCCGGCCGGCCCGACCGGCGTCCCGCCCGCACCCGGCCGTGGCCTGCTCGGCCCGCGCCGGCCGCGGCACCGGGTCGACCTCGGTGCCGCTTCGGCGACGCTGCCGCTCGGCGATGACGGGCTGCCGCTGGGCGTCGACCCCGCCGGGGAGCCGGTGCGCTGTGGGCTGTTCCGGGACGGCCCGTTGGACCTGGTCGTGGTGGGTGGCCGGTGGCTCACCCAGGTCCTCACCCTGCGGGCGGTCGCGCTCGGCGCCCGGGTGGTGGTGGAGACCGGCCGTCCGCGGGACTGGCACGGGCTCGACCAGGCGACCGTCGGCGTCCAGGGCGTCGGCCGGCCCGGCGAGCAGGACGCGAGCGCGGCCCGGCCGGTGCTGGTGGTCCTGGACCGCGGCGCCCGACCGGGCCGCCATCGGCCGACCGCGCTCCCCTGGCAGACCACGCTCACCCTGCTCCCGTTTCTCGCGCCGGACGCGGAGCACCTGCCGGCCACGGCCGACCTGGTCGCCCTGCAACGGCTCTCGCCGGCCGAGGCGGCGGCCGCCGGCTGCGCGCTGGGCCTGCCGGCGGCGGACGTCCAGGCGCTCCCCCGGCTCGGGGAGGACCAGGCGCTCTGGGACGCCGGCGGGCACCGGTGCCTGGTGCGGACCGTCGTGACCGCCGCAGAGCGGCAATCCCTCGGTCCGGCCCGCAGGCTTGACTGACCGTCCGCACTCGCGGCCGGTCGGGACGGCGTGAACGGCCGGGCCGGGGGCGGAAGACGGTCCGGGCTGTGAGCCGCCGACGGCATAGGTTCTAGTCTGGTGCCCACGACACTGCGGGACAGCGGCGGCGAACACGAGGGAGTCCAGGGTGAGCAGCGATCGGGACGGCGTCTACGTCGGCGGCAACCCGCCGGAAGAGGACGACTGGTCGGACGCCCCCGACTACACGCCCCCCTCCTGGTACACCCAGGGCGAGCCCGCCCGGGTCAACACCCCGCCGCAGGACGCCGCACCCGTGGCGCCCGTGGCCGAGCCCGCCACCGAGCCGGCGCCCAAGCCCCAGCCCGAGCCCGAGCCGGCGGAGGCCGTCGCGCCGCCCCGGCTGCCGAACCAGGCCCGGACCGAGGCCGAGCCCCGGGAGCAGGAGCAGGCCGAGCCCGCGCCGCCCGCCGCACCCCGGCCGACGTCGCCGGTCGCGCCCACGGCTAAGCTGCCCGCGCTGGACCTGGACGCCCTCATCTCCCAGCCGCCCGCACCCCAGCCCTCCACGCCGCAGCCGTCCGTACCCCAGCAGTCGGCCGCGCCCGTGCCGCCCCAGGACGCCGCGGCCCCGAACCCGTGGCCCGGCACCGAGCAGCCGCCGTTCCAGCAGCCCCCCGCGCCGTACCAGCCGGGCCGCCCCGGGCCGGAGACGGCCGGCCCCACCCCGTACCCGCCGTACCGGCAGCCGGTTCCGCCCGGCGAGCGGCAGCAGCCCTTCCCGGCCCAGCCCGGCCCGCACGCCCAACCCGGCCCGCAAGCGCCGCACGCGTCCGAGGCGCCGCACGCCGCGCAGCAGCCCCAGCCCGGTCGCGGTGCCGGCGCCCCCTGGCCCCAGCAGCCCGCCGCCCCGGCCGACCCGCGGACCGACCCGCGGACCGGCGGCTGGCCGCAGCCGAACACCGCCGGCCACCCCGGCACCGCCCCGGGCCGGCAGCCCTACCCGCCGGCGGCCCCCGGCGCCTTCGCCCAGCCCGGCGCCCCGGGCGCCCCGCTCGGCTACACCGCCGCCGTCGAGCTCTCCTCCGACCGCCTGCTGCGCAGCCAGCCCAAGCAGCCGCGCCAGCTCCCGCGGATCAGGTTCGGCGGCAAGGCCGCGCAGGCCGAGCGCGAGCGCCGGCTCGGCATCATCCGGACCCCGGTGCTCAGCTGCTACCGGATCGCGGTGATCAGCCTCAAGGGCGGGGTCGGCAAGACCACGACCACCACCGCGCTCGGCGCCACCCTCGCCAGCGAGCGCCAGGACAAGGTGATCGCGATCGACGCCAACCCGGACGCCGGCACCCTCGGTCGCCGGATCAAGCGGCAGACCGGCGCCACCATCCGCGACCTCGTGACGGCCATCCCGCGGCTGCACAGCTACATGGACATCCGTCAGTTCACCTCGCAGGACCAGCACTCCGGCCTGGAGATCCTGGCGAACGACGTCGACCCGGCGGTCTCCACGACGTTCGACGACTCGGACTACCGCCAGGTCATCGACGTGCTGGGCCGCCAGTACCCGATCATCCTCACCGACTCGGGCACCGGCCTGCTCTACAGTGCGATGCGCGGCGTGCTCGACCTCGCCGACCAGCTGATCATCGTGGCCACCCCGAGCGTGGACGGCGCGAGCAGCGCCAGCACCACGCTCGACTGGCTCTCCGCGCACGGCTACGCCGAGCTGGTGCAGCGCAGCATCACCGTGGTCTCCGGGGTGCGCGAGACCAGCAAGATGATCCGGGTCGAGGACATCGTGGCGCACTTCGAGACCCGCTGCCGGGGCGTGGTGGTGGTCCCGTTCGACGAGAGCCTGGCGGCTGGGGCCGAGGTCAACCTCGACATGATGCGGCCCAAGGTCCGGGAGGCCTACTTCGAGCTGGCCACCCTGGTCGGCGAGGACATCATCCGGGCCCAGCAGGCGATCGCCGGCGCCGGCGGCGGCTGGCAGCAGGCCGCCCAGCCGCAGGCGCAACCGCCCTACCAGCAGCCCCCGTACCAGCAGTCCGCGCAGCAACAGCCCCCTCAGCAGTGGCCCGCGCCGCCCCACGGGTACGGCTACCCGCAGCCCGGCCAGCCCTGGCCCGGCCCGGCCGACCCCCGCCAGGCCGTCCCCCACCAGGCCGACCCGCAGCACGGCGATCCCCGCCAGGCGGATCCGCGCCAGCCCGGCCCGGCACACCCCGACCCGTACCCACGCCCCGACGAGCACGGCCACCCGGCCCCGCCCGCGCAGCCGTACCACTCGGGGCCACCCCCGCAGGGCTACGGCTACCCGCCCCAGCAACACCGGCAGTAGCTGGCAAGCCCGGAGGGCTCGCCGGGAAATCCCCGGCGGGCCCTACAGGACCAGCGCTCCAGGCAACCAGCGCCTCGAGCAACCGCAGCCGCTCAGCCGGCCTCGGTCAGCTCCCGGGCCTGCTTGACGTCGGCCGCCATCCGGTCGAGCAGGGCCTCGATCGAGTCGAACTTCTCCATCCCGCGCAGGAACGCGAGGAAGTCGACCGCGACGTGCAGCCCGTACAGGTCCAGCCCCACCCGGTCGATGGCGTACGCCTCCACCGTGCGGGTCCGGCCGTCGAAGGTCGGGTTGGTGCCCACCGAGATCGCCGCCGGCATCCGCTCCTCGCCCACCGTGAGCCACCCGGCGTAGACGCCGTCGGCCGGGATCGCGCTGTGCGGCACGGTGTCCACGTTGGCGGTCGGGTAGCCGAGCTCCCGCCCGCGCTGCGCCCCGCGCACCACGATCCCCTCGACCCGGTGCGGGCGGCCCAGCACCTCGACCGCCGAGGCAACGTCACCCTCCGCCACCAGCCGCCGGACCAGGCTGGACGAGAACGGCTCGCCGCCCCCGGCCTCACCGCGGACCTGCAGGTCAACCACCTCGACCTCGAAGTCGGCGGCCCGGCCCAGCTCGGTCAGCAGCGCGACGTCCCCGGCCGCGCGGTGGCCGAAGCGGAAGTTCGGCCCCTCGATCACCAGCCGCGCGTGGAGCGCGTCCACCAGCACCTGCTGGACGAAGAACTCCGGCGACTCCCGGGAGAACTCCGCGGTGAACGGCAGCACCAGCACCGCGTCCACGCCCAGCGTCGCCATCAGCTCGGCCCGCCGCGGGTGCGGAGCCAGCAGCGGCGGGTGGCTGCCGGGGCGGATCACCTCGCGCGGGTGCGGGTCGAAGGTCACCACCACGGCCTTGACCCCGAGTTCACGGGCCCGGGCCACCGCGCGGTTGATGATCAGTTGGTGTCCCAGGTGCACACCGTCGAAGGAACCGATGGTGACGACGCTACGTCCCCAGTCGCCGGGAATCTCCTCCAGGCCACGCCAGCGCTGCACCCTGACCGCTCCTCTTCCGCCGCGCGCACCGCTCCGGTGCTCGAACGCTCGAACTCGAACCCCTATAGCGTGCCATGCGCCCGACCGAGCCCCGGCACCGGAACACCCGCCGAGGCGGCCGGGGCCGGCACGGGCGCGGTCCGGACCGGGGCCCGCTCGGCCTCGGCGGCGGCGTACTGGGGGTCGCGCCCCTCGGCGACCAGGGCGCGCATCCGGGCCAGCAGCGGACCACCGACGGGCGGTCGGGCGTCGGCCGGCCACTCGGCGAGCAGCAGCGCGAAGCCGGCGCTGCGACCCGCGCAGCGCACCAGGGCGGCGTCGAGTGCCGCGGCCCGGGCGCGGTCCCAGGAGGCGGCGATCCGCCGGACCACCGCGCGCAGCCGGTCCGGCCGGTGCGCGGCGCAGGTCAGCGCCAGCCGTTCCAGCACCGGCCCGAGCACGGCCGGGTCCGGCTCGGCGGCCAGCAACCGGTCCAGCAGCTCCTCGCGCAGCGGGTCGGCGGGCCCGGGCGCGGCCAGCACCAGCGCGAACGCCCGGCGCACCGGTGCGGGCCGGTCGGCCGGCCGCGGACCGAGCAGCGCGGTCAGGTCGCCGCGCGCCGCCGTGCCGCGGACCAGCCGCTGCCCGAGGTACTCGGCGACCAGCTCGGCCCGCTCCGGCCGGTCCCGCAGCAGCCGCCCGGCCAGCCGGGTGGCCGAGTCCGGCAACCCGTCCGGCATCGGCCGGCCCGCGCCGGCGGGCGGCGCCGCCGCGAGCACCCGCAGCACCGCGGCCACCCCGCCGCCGGGCTCGGCGAGTCGCGCTTCGAAGGCCGCCAGCACCGCCTCCTGGTGACCGTCGAGCGCCGGTGCCAGCACGTCCGGGGTGACGAACGGGTCGTCCGCCCGGTAGGCGGCCAGGGCGGCAGGCAGTCGGGCGGCCCGGGTGCCCGGGTCCCGCACCAGCAGCGCCAGCGCCGCGCCGTGCAGGCCGGGCTCGTCCTCCCGCGCCAGCAGCGCGGCGGCGGCGTGCCGGAGCAGCTCGCGGCCGGCGCCGGTGGCGTACGGCGCCGCGCGCAGCGCGTGCACCGCGGCCGCCACGTGCCGCTCCGGGCGCCGGTCGTGGCTCCACCGGTCGACCGCCCGGCAGAGCGCCGACGGCTCCTCCACCGCCAGCACGGTCAGCAGCGCGTCCGCCCGCGGGTGCGCGGCCTCGACCAGGGCCTCCGTCAACTCGTCCACGGCCAGGGCGCGGTGGGCGTAGAGCAGGTCCTGGGCCAGGTCCGCGACGCTCGCCCCCGGCCGGCCCGGCAGCAGCCGGCCGTCGTCGAACCAGCGGCAGAGCAGCGGCAGCACGGTCGGCGGGTCGGCCCGCAGCAGGCCGGCCGCCATCGTCAGGAAGCCCTGCTCGGGGCCGTCCGCCCGGACCAGCGAGCGCAGCAGGTCGAGCCGGTCGGGCGGCGGCAGCGGCAGCGCGGCCCAGAACGCCGGACCGAACGGATCGGGACGGGCCGCGGGCTGCCCCGCCGGCTCGGCCAGCCGGGCCGCCAGCCGGTCCAGCAGCACCCGATGGGCCGCCGGGTCGGGGACCGCGCGCAGGCTCGCCGCCAACAGCCGGGCCGCCCACCAGTGCGGCTCACCGCCGGGCGGAGAGCTCTCCAGCGCCCGCAGCAGCCGGTGCAGCCAGAGGTCGAGCGCGACCGGGCCACGGGTCTCGTCGATGGTGCGCAGGGCCGCCGCGACCGCGCCGAGCCGGTGCCGCGGCACGGTCCGCCCCGGCGGTCGGGCCGGGGCGCCGGACAGGCCCTCGTCCTCGGCCAGCAGCAGCCGCAGCGCGCCGTCCAGGTCCAGGTGCAGGCCCTGCAACCAGTCCGCCAGCTCCTCGTGCGCCAGCCGGTAGCCGTCCCCGGCGGGGACGAAGAGCCCCTCGGCGAGCACCGCCCGCGCCCAGCCGGTGTCCGGTGGGAAGAGCTCCTCGAAGGCGGCCCGGCCCAGCCCGCCCTGGCCCGGGCCGAGCATCCGCCGGGCCGCCTCGTGCACCCGCCCGGCGACGACGGCCGCCAGCCGGCGCAACTGCCCGGGCGAGGGCGGCGCGGCCGGACGGACCTGGCCGCCGCGCCGGTGGGTGCCCGGGCGGCCGGGCTGGGCGGCCGCGGTCTCGGCGATCCGCCGGCCGATCCGCAGGCAGGCCAGGTCCAGGGTGGCGGAGCAGAGCGCCGAACGGTCGGGGGCCGGCCGATCCACCCCGGCGGCGCGCAGTTCGCCGGCCCACCGCAGCGCGAGCGGGTCCACCGGTCCGGTCGGCGGCGGCACGCCGTGGCGCCGGGCGACCCGCTCGGCCGCCTCGCCGCTCAGCGGGCCGAACCGGTGCAGCTGGACGCTGCCGGCCTCGACCCCGTCGGCGTACTGCTCCCAGGTCTCCGGGCGGCAGGCGAGCAGCAGCCGGACCCCCAGGGCACGCAGCCAGCGCGCGGTCTCCCGGTGCCAGGCCGGGCCGAGCACGGCCGGTGCCTCCTCCGGGCCGTCCAGCACGACCAGCAGCGGCCGACCCGCCGTCGCGGCGACCCGGGCGACCGCCTCCGCCAGCGCCTCGGCACCGGTCGCCCGCGCGCCCGGGATGCCCGCCTCGGCCCGGGCCAGCGCCCGGCCGACCGCCTCGGCCGGCGAGCGGTCGCCGGCCCGCAGGTCGGCGCCGCGCAGCCAGAGCGTGGGCAGCGGCCGGGGGCCGTCCGCCCGGCGCACCGCGAGCGCGGCCAGTTCGGTGCTCCGGCCGCTGCCGGGCCCGCCGACCAGCACGGTGAGTTCGGCCCGCGGCTCCTCGCCGGCCAGCCCGTCCGGTCGGTCCACCCGGTCCGCGGCCAGGTCGGCGATCCGCGCCGGGCCGGCGGCGGCGCCGGCCAGCTGCCGGGACGCCAGCTCCAGCACCCCGCCGAGGTTGAGCGCCCGGCCGTAGCCGGGAACGGTCGCCGCGTTGCGCGCCAGCAGGGCGGCGAGCGGACCGGCGGCGCCGGTCGGCCGGACCGGCACGGCGGCCGGCACCCCCGGCGCCACCCCGCGCAGCCCCGGCGCGAGCAGACCCAGTACCGCGCCGCACTCGGCGTCCAGCACCGGCAGCCCGGCCGACGCGGGCGCCATCGGCCCGGCCGCCGCCGGCAGGTCGAAGAGCAGCGTGCCCTCCAGCAGCAGGGGCCGTCCCGGGCCGGGCAGCAGCGCCGAGCCGGTGCCCAGCAGCGCGCCCGCGAGCACCGCGCCGGTCGGCCCCGCCTGCGCGAGGAACGCGAACGACGACTCGGACGGTTCGTCGGGGCGGAGCAGCAGCACCGGCTGCCCGGCCCGGTACGGCCCGAGGACGAGCGGTGGCCCGATCGGCCCGCCCGCGTCGAGCAGCGCCAGGCCGTGCTCCGGCAGCGCGGTCACCCGCTCCGCCGGCAGCTCCCGGCACTCCCCGCCGGCCGTCTCCAGCAGCAGGCCGCGGCCGTCGGCCACCACCTCGTAGCCGGTCAGTACCGTGCCGTCCGGATCGGCCGCGATCCCGTAACCGCGCGGCCGCCCGTCCAGTCCGCGGATCCTCAGCAGGGACCGCCAGGATCCCTCCGCCGCTCCGTCCGCCAGGCCACCCGCCATCCGCGCTGCCCTCCCCCGGCGGGCCGGGCGGGCTCCTGCTGGGCCCTCTGACCGCTCCCGTGCTCGCCGCGGGGAACCTTGCCCACGGCACGGGCCGGGCGACCCCGGCCACCCCGTTCACCCCGGGCGTTCACTTCGCGCGCTCGCCCGTTCGGGTGAAGCGGTGCGTCAGCCCGCTGACTCGTGGGCAAGTCCCCGAGCTGGCACGGGCGACGGTTCGATCGACGGTGCGGCTCAGCCGACGAAGACCGCCACCGGCCGGGCCTGCCCGGCCTTCTCCTCCACCAGCGCGAGGAAGGTCCCGTCCGGCCCGAACACCGCGATCGGCCCGTCCACCCCGAGCCCCGGCGCCTTCAGCCGGACCCCGGTGGAGAGCAGCCGCGCCTCGTCCGGGCCGATGTCCCAACGCGGGAAGGCCGCGGCCGCCGCCTCGGCGATCGGCAGCACCTCGAACTTCTCCTCCAGCTGCTCCAGGGTGCGCGCCGACTCCACCCCGTACGGGCCGACCTTGGTGCGCCGCAGCGCGGTCAGGTGGCCACCGACGCCGAGAGCCGCGCCGAGGTCCCGGGCCAGCGCCCGGATGTAGGTGCCGGAGGAGCACTCGACGGTGACGTCCAGGTCCACCACCGGCGTGCCGTCCTCGGCCACCGCGGCCCGCTGCTCGTGCACGGTGAAGGAGTGCACGGTGGTCGGCCTGGCCGGGATCTCGAACTCCTCGCCCTCCCGGACCCGGTGGTACGAGCGCTTGCCGTCGATCTTGATCGCGCTGACCTTGGACGGCACCTGCAGGATCTCGCCGGTCAGCGCGGCGATCCCGGCGTCGATCGCCTCCCGGGTCACCGCCGTGGCCGGCACCGACGCGGTGACCTCGCCCTCGCGGTCGTCGGTCACGGTGGTCTGGCCGAGCCGGATGGTCGCCTCGTACGTCTTCGAGGTGAGCATCAGGTGCCCGAGCAGCCGGGTGGCCCGCTCGACCCCGACCACCAGGACCCCGGTGGCCATCGGGTCCAGCGTGCCCGCGTGCCCGACCTTGCGGGTCCCGGCCAGCCAACGGGTCTTGGCGACCACCCCGTGCGAGGTGATGCCCTCCGGCTTGTCGACGATGACCAGGCCGTCGGGCCCGGTGCCTTTGCGCTTCATCAGTTCGTTTCTCTGCGATCGGTCAACTGACCGAGTGGTCAACTGGCCGGCCGGCCACATGGGTCAGCCGGTCGGGTCGAGCGCGGCCCGGAACCGGGCCACCGTGCTCGGCACGTCCGCGCGGACCGCGAACCCGGCCGCGTGGGTGTGCCCGCCACCGCCCAGCTCGGCACAGGCGGCGGCCACGTCGACCGCTCCCCGGGCGCGGCAGGAGCCGCGCAGCGTGCCGTCCGGGTCCTGCTTGAGCACCAGCGCGACCTCGGCCTCGGCCGGGCGGCGCAGGATGTCGATCAGGCCCTCGATCTCCTCGACCGTGACGCTGAACAGCGCCAGGTCCTGGTACGGCACCCAGGTCCACACCAGGCCCCGCCCGCCGACCGCCGCCGGCTCGTAGACCGCGCGCTCCAGCGCGGCGGCGAGCACCTTGAGGTAGCCGAAGGAGGAGGTGTCCCAGAGCTGCCGGGAGATCAGGTCGTGCCGGATCCCGGTGGCCAGCAGCCGCCCGGCCAGCTCGTGGGTGGCCGGCGTGGTACTGGCGTACTTGAACGAGCCGGTGTCGGTGGCCACCCCGGTGTAGAGGCAGGTGGCCAACTCCTGGTCGAGCGGCACGCCGAGCCGCCGCAGCAGCTCGTCCACCAGCACGGCGGTGGCCGGCGCGGTCGGGTCGATCAGCCGGTGGGTGCCGAAGCCGGGGTTGGAGGCGTGGTGGTCGATGACCACCAGGGTGCGGGCCGCGAAGGCCTTGGCGTGCAGCAGTCCGAGCCGCCCCTCGGCGGCCACGTCGAAGCAGAGCACCAGGTCCGGGGCGTCCGGCACCCGCGCCGCCGGGACCAGCAGCTCCTGCCCGGGCAGGAAGGAGAGCGACTCCGGGATCACCTGCGGGTCGTCGCCGAACGAGACCCGCACCTCCCGGCCCAGCCCGCGCAGCGCGATCCCGGCCGCCAGGGCCGAGCCGAGCGCGTCGCCGTCCGGGCTGATGTGGCAGATCAGGTCGATCGAGCCGGCTCGCCCGATCTCGGCGACCACCCGCTGCCACTCCTCCTCGAACCGACCGTCCGGGCCGCAACCGGCCGGACCGGACGGCTCGGACAACCCGGAACCGAGCGGTGACTCGGTGCGAGGGCCCGGAAGCACCGCGAGGGCGTCCTCCACCGTGCTGGTGGAGGACGCCCTCACCGAACCGGCCGCCGCCGGCTCGCCGGCCATGGCCTACTCGTCCTCGTCGGCGGCGTCGCGCTCGGACGCCGGCGCCTTGTAGGGGTCCGCCTCGCCCGCGTACGTCGCGCCCGCCGCGGCGGTCCGGACGGCCGCGTCGGAGGCCCGGACCTTGTCGAGCAGGTCGTCGATGGTCCGGGCGGTGTCCGGCAGCGCGTCCGCGACGAAGGTCAGCGACGGGGTGAAGCGCACCCCGGTCTGCTTGCCGACCTCGGAGCGGAGCACGCCCTTGGCGCTCTCCAGCGCGGCGGCCGTCGCCTCCCGCTCGGTGTCGTCACCGAAGACCGTGTAGAAGACCGTGGCCTCCCGCAGGTCACCGGTGACGCGGGTGTCGGTGATGGTCACGAACCCGAGCCGCGGGTCCTTGATCCGCCGCTCCAGGGTCTGGGCGACGACCACCTGGATGCGGTCGGCGAGCTTGCGCGCCCTTGCGGTGTCGGTCACGTTGCCTCCTCGTGCAGTGGGCACAGTACCCGGGTCGACTGCTCACCCGTCGGGGCCCATGCCCCAAAGTACCGGCCCGCGCCCAGCCTTGTGAGCGCTCTCGGTCGTCCTCCGGGTGTGACGGTGGCGACTGTTCCCCAGTCGTCCGCCGCACCCCGAGCTCATTCATCGTCGTCGCCGTGGTAGCGCCTGCGTGCGGAGAGCAGTTGCACCTCGGGGCGGCCGGCGACCAGCCGCTCACAGCTGTCCAGGATCTCGGTGACGTACCCGGCTTCGCCGGACACCACCGCCAGGCCGATCTCGGCCCTGCGGTGCAGCTCCTGGTTCCCGGTTTCCGCTGCGCACACGCTGTACCTGCGCTGCAGCTCGGCCACGATGGGCCGCACGATCGAGCGCTTCTCCTTGAGCGAGTGGACGTCGCCCAGGAGCAGGTCGAAGGTGAGTGTTCCCACGAACATGTAAGGCAGGTCTCGCCGACCTGAAGGCCTCGTAGGGCGCCCCCGCCCGAGCGGGAGCTCGTGCCAGGACCCTACACAGCGAGACCGGGGCCGGTCGACGGGAAATTTCCCGGCCGACCGGCCCCGGCTGCTACGCGGCTCAGGCGCGCGGCTTCTCGCGCATCTCGAAGGTCTCGATGATGTCGTCGACCTTGATGTCGTTGAACGACCCCAGGGTCACACCGGCCTCGAAGCCCTCGCGGACCTCGGTCGCGTCGTCCTTGAAGCGGCGCAGACCCTCGATGGTGAGGTTCTCCGCCACGACCTTTCCGTCGCGGATGAGGCGGGCCTTGGCGTTGCGGCGCAGCAGGCCCTCGCGGACGATGACACCCGCGATGTTGCCGAACTTGGAGCTGCGGAACACCTCGCGGATCTCCGCGGAGCCGAGGCGCACCTCCTCGTACTCGGGCTTGAGCAGGCCCTTGAGCGCCGCCTCGATCTCCTCGATCGCCTGGTAGATGACCGAGTAGTACCGGACGTCGACGCCCTCGCGCTCGGCCGCCGTGCGAGCACGGCCCTCGGCGCGGACGTTGAAGCCGATGATGATGGCGTCCGAGCCCATCGCCAGGTCCACGTCGGACTCGGTGATGGCACCCACACCGCGGTGCAGGATCCGGAGCTCGACCTCCTCGCCCACGTCGAGCTTGACGAGAGCGTCCTCCAGGGCCTCCACCGAACCGGAGACGTCACCCTTGATGATGAGGTTGAGCTGCTGGATGCCGCCGGCCGCGATCGCCTGGTCCAGGTTCTCCAGGGAGATCCGCAGCGGACGCTTGGCGAACATGGCGTTGCGGTCACGGGCCGAGCGCTTCTCGGCGATCTGGCGCGCGGTGCGGTCGTCGTCGACGACGATGAAGCTGTCGCCGGCGCGCGGCACCGAGGTCAGACCGAGCAGCAGGACCGGACGGGACGGACCGGCCTCCTCGACGTTCTTGCCGTTCTCGTCGAGCATCGCCCGGACGCGGCCGTGGGCGTCGCCCACCGCGATCGAGTCGCCGACGCGCAGCGTGCCGCGCTGGACCAGGACGGTCGCCATGGCGCCGCGGCCCTTGTCGAGGTGTGCCTCGATGGCGATACCCTGCGCGGCCTGCTCCGGGTTGGCCCGCAGGTCGAGCGAGGCGTCCGCGGTCAGGACCACGGCCTCCAGCAGCTGGTCGATGTGCAGGCCCTGGCGCGCGGAGATGTCGACGAACATGGTGTCGCCGCCGTACTCCTCGGCCACCAGGCCGAACTCGGTCAGCTGGCCGCGGACCTTGGTCGGGTCGGCACCCTCGACGTCGATCTTGTTGACCGCGACCACGATCGGCACACCGGCGGCCTTGGCGTGGTTGAGCGCCTCGACCGTCTGCGGCATGACGCCGTCGTTGGCCGCGACCACCAGGATCGCGATGTCGGTGGACTTCGCACCACGAGCACGCATGGCGGAGAACGCCTCGTGACCCGGGGTGTCGAGGAAGGTGATCCGGCGCTCCTCGCCGTTCACCTCCGCCGAGACCTGGTACGCACCGATGTGCTGGGTGATGCCACCGGCCTCGCCGGCGACCACGTTGGTCTTGCGGATCGCGTCGAGCAGGCGGGTCTTACCGTGGTCGACGTGACCCATCACGGTCACCACCGGCGGACGCGGCATGAGCTCGTCCTCGTCGCCCTCGTCGGCACCGAAGTCGATGTCGAAGGACTCGAGCAGCTCACGGTCCTCGTCGTCCCGGCTGACGATCTCCAGCACGAAGCCCATCTCGCCGGCCAGCAGCTCGAGGGTCGAGTCGGCTACCGACTGGGTCGCGGTGACCATCTCACCGAGGTTGAACATCACCGAGACGAGCGCGGCCGGGTTGGCGTTGATCTTCTCCGCGAAGTCCATCAGCGAGGCACCACGCGACAGGCGGACGGTCTGCCCGTTGCCGCGAGGCAGCATCACACCGCCGACGGACGGGGCCTGCATGGCCTCGTACTCCTGGCGACGCTGACGCTTCGACTTGCGGCCACGGGCCGGACGACCGCCCGGGCCACGACCGAAGGCACCCTGCGTGCCGCCACGGGCACCCGGACCGCCGGGACGGCCGCCGAAGCCACCCGGACGCGGGCCGCCACCGAAGCCACCGCCGGCACCGCCGCCACCCGGACGCGGGCCGCCGAAGCCGCCACCGGCCGGACGCGAGCCCGGACCGGCCGGACGACCGGCGAAGCCCGGACGGGCGCCACCGGCGCCCGGACCACCGGGACGGCCGCCGGGGCCACCCGGGCCACGGCCGCCGGGGCCCGGACGCGGGCCGGCGCCCGGGGCGGGACGCTGCGGCATCATGCCGGGGTTGGGACGCGGCATGCCGGACGGGCTCGGCGCACCCGGACGGGGGCCGGCCGGACGGGGCATGCCGTCGGGACGCGGACGGTCGCCACCGGGACGCGGCGCACCAGCACCGGGACCGCCGGCGGGACGCGGACGGTCGCCGCCCGGACGCGGACGCTCGCCACCGGGCGCACCGGCCGGACGCGGACGGTCGCCGCCCGGACGCGGACGCTCGCCACCGGGCGCACCGGCCGGACGCGGACGCTCACCCGGAGCGGCCGGACGACGGTCGCCGGGGCGGGCCATCCCGGTCGCGCTGCCCGAGGTGAAGGGGTTGTTACCCGGACGCGGGCCGGCCGGACGCGGGCCCGGACGGGCGCCACCGGCCACGGGGCCGGCCGCCGGACGCGGGGCCGGGGCGGCGGGACGCGCGGCGGCGTCACCGGCCGGAGCCGGCGAGGAGAACTCGGCCGCGGGGGCGGCCGGGGCCGCCGGAGCGGCGGGGCGGGCCACCGGGCGCGGGGCCGGGGTGGCCGGGCGCGGCGCGGCGGGGGCGGCCGGAGCGGCCGCCGCGGGACCCGCCGCCGGCGTGGGCCGGGGGCCGGGGGTCGCGGTGGGACGCGGACCCGGCGTGGGGGCACCCGGCTTGGGTGCGGCCGCACCGGCACCGCCGGCGGGCGTGGGCGCCGCGGGCTTCCGCGGGCCAGGCTTCGCGGAGGAACCACCGGACGGCGGAGTCGCTCCCAAAGCGTCAGTCAACTTGCGCACGACCGGCGCCTCGATCGTCGAGGACGCCGAACGGACGAACTCACCCAGCTCGGTGAGCTTGGCCATCACGGCCTTGCTCTCCAAACCGAGCTCCTTGGCGAGTTCGTATACCCGGACCTTAGCCACTTCGCTCCTGTCTATAAGTCCGGGGTGATCGTCCGCCGGACCGTCGCTACTTCATGGGCGTACTCATCGCGTACTCATCGAGTGCTCATCGCAATCTCGACCTACTTCCATCTCGCGAGGTACCTGACTGGTGGCGCGCCGCACCGGGGTGCGCGCACCGTGCTCATTGCGGTGGTTCTCCCCCGCGGGCGGGGGTCTGCGTCGCCCTCCGAGCCGGCCCGAGGGGAACCCTCAGGACGCCGGGGCCCCTTCTGCCCGGGCCTCGACGTGCGCGCGCAGCGCCTCCGTGTCGAGCGCGCCCTGGAGCCGGAAGGCCCTCGGGAACGCCCGGCGGCGGACTGCCAGGTCGAGGCAGGTCAGGTCGGGATGCAGGTACGCGCCCCGCCCGGGCAGCGTCCCACGGGGATCGGGGACGCAGACGCCCTCGACCGCCGTGACACGCAACAGCTCGTGCTTGGCCGCTCGCTTGCGGCAGCCCACGCAAGTGCGTTCAGGGCATGCGCGGACACGCGTCCGGCCGGACACCATCAAGTCTACCCCTCCACAGGGACTGACCGCGGCCCCGTCGATCAGGACGGGGCCGTGATTATGGAATCACAACGTGTTTACTCGGCCGCCGATTCCCCGTTCCGGTCCTCGGTTCCGGCCTCGGTGTCCGGCCGGATGTCGATCCGCCATCCGGTCAGGCGGGCGGCCAGTCGGGCGTTCTGGCCCTCCTTGCCGATCGCCAGCGACAGCTGGTAGTCCGGCACGATCACCCGGGCGGAGCGCTGCGCGTAGTCGACGATCTCGACCTTCGTCACCCGCGCGGGCGACAGCGCGCTGGCCACCATCTCGGCCGGGTCCTCCGACCAGTCGACGATGTCGATCTTCTCGCCGTGCAGCTCGGCCATCACGTTGCGGACCCGGCCGCCCATCGGGCCGATGCAGGCGCCCTTGGCGTTCAGGCCCGAACGGCGCGAGACCACCGCGATCTTGGTGCGGTGCCCGGCCTCGCGGGCGATCGCGGCGATCTCGACGCTGCCGTCGGCGATCTCCGGGACCTCGAGCGCGAAGAGCTTCTTCACCAGGTTGGGGTGGGTGCGCGAGAGCGTCACCGAAGCGCCGCGGACACCGCGCCGGACGGCCACCACGTAGCAGCGCAGCCGGGTGCCGTGCTTGTAGTCCTCGCCGGGGACCTGCTCCTGCGGGGGCAGGATGGCCTCCAGCTTGCCGATGTCGACCAGCACGTTCTTCGGGTCGTTGCCCTGCTGGACGACACCGGTGACGATGTCGCCCTCCTTGCCCGCGTACTCGCCGAAGGTCTGGTCGTCGGCGGCGTCCCGCAGGCGCTGCAGGATCACCTGCTTGGCGGTGCTGGCGGCGATCCGGCCGAAGCCGCTCGGGGTGTCGTCGAACTCCCTGGGCTCGACGCCCTCCTCCAGCTCGCCCGCGTCCTCAAGCGCCCACACGGTCACATGGCCGGTCTTGCGGTCCAGCTCGACCCGGGCCCGGCGGCGCGATCCCTCGGTCCGGTGGTACGCGATGAGGAGCGCCGACTCGATCGACTCGACCAACAGGTCGAACGGGATGTTCTTCTCGGTCACCAGCCCGCGCAGGGCACTCATGTCGATGTCCACGGCTACGCCTCCTCTGCTCTCTTACTCACTGCTCGTCGTCGTTGGTGTCGTCGGCGCCATCGACATCCGCCTCCGCGTCGTCGGCGAGCAGCTGCTCGTCCTCCTTGCGGTTGAACTCGACCTGGATCCGGGCCTTGGCGACCTCCGCGAAGGCCAGCCGGCGCTCCTTGGCGCGACCGCGGCCCTTGATCGGCTGCACCTCGACCAGCGCGCCGTCCTCGTCCGCTTCCAGGATGCGCGCGACCAGCTCGCCACCCTCGGCGAGCTGGACCTTGACCAGCCGGCCGGTGTTGCGGCGCCAGTGGCGCGGCTCGGTGAGCGGGCGGTCGACGCCCGGGGAACCGACCTCCAGCACGTACGCGGCACTGCCCATCAGATCGGACTCGTCCAGCGCCTGGCCCACCTCGCGGCTGAACTCGGCGATCGCGTCGAGGTCCACACCGCCATCGGCGTCCACGTCGATCTGGACCTGGCGGCGGCTACCGGCCTGGCTCACCTTGACGTCCTCAAGGTCCAGGCCCGCCTGCTCGGCCAGCGGCTCCAACAGGGCACGCAACCGATCGGTGGGGGTGGTGCTCATCCGGGTGACTCCTCGGCCGCGTCTGCTGTTGTCAGAAGGTCGTAACTCGTCCCAAAGCCTATCGGGTCCACCCCCGAACCGCCGATTCCGCCCGGCACCCCAGGCGGTCAACCGTGTCGCGAGCGTGACATCGCCGTGACACGGACGGCGACCGGACGGTAGCGTCCGGGCGGGGGCGCGACGGCTGACGAGGGCTGACGAGAATTCAGAACCCCCTCACCGACACGGCAGCGGGGGCACCGGTGGCACTCGCACGATCCCGCGTCGCCGGCAGCAGCGGGGCAGTGCGGCTGTCCGCCGCCACCGCGCTGCGCGAGTGCCTGCTGGCGGCCCAGCAGTGGGGCGCCACGAGCGGCCCACTGCCCGGCCTGCCCGAACCCGCCGACAGCGGCCCGCCGACCGCCTCGGCCGGCCCGTCCGGGCCCGCCTGACCAGCGCCGCCGACCGGTCACCGCAGGCCCCGATACCCGACAATGGACGGGTACCAGGGGGCACGCCCAGCCGGGAGGCCAGCATGGCGGCAGCAGCAAGGCAGATCAGCGTCCCGGACCGGCTGCGCGACCACGTCCTCGATCAGGAGGGCGAGCGCGGCGCGGCCTGGCTGACTCGGCTACCCGCCCGGTTCACCGAGCAGCTCACCCGCTGGGGCCTCACCCTGGAGCGGATCTGCGAGCCCGGCGGACGGCTCAGCCTGGTCGGCTACGTCCGGCGGGACGACGGCAGTCCGGCGGTGCTGAAGGCCGGCCTGGTCACCCCGGAGACCGCGCAGGAGTCCGCCGCGCTCGCCCACTGGGCCGGCCGCGGCGCCGTCCTGCTGCTGAACTCCGAGCCCGCCGAGGGCCTGCTGCTGCTGGAGCGGCTGCACGGCGACATCCCGCTGCTCTCGCTCGCCGAGGCCAAGGCGATGCTGGAGGCGGTCGGCCTGCTGCAGCGCCTCTGGACGCCGCCCAACGCCCGGCACCCGTTCGGTTCGGTGGCCGAGCGGGTCGGCGAGGAGTGCCGGCGGCTGCGCGAGCGCCGTCCGCTGGCCGAGCGGCTGGACGCCCAGCCGCTGGTCGACGAGGCGCTGGAGACCGCGGCCGAGCTGCTCGCCTCCGGCACCGAGCGGTTCGTGCTGCACGGCGACTTCCACCACGGCAACGTGATGGCCGCCGACCGCGCCCCCTGGCTGGCCATCGACCCCAAACCGCTGGTCGGCGAGCGCGCCTACGACCTGGCCTGGCTGGCGCAGGACCGCTCGGAGACGCTGGCCGGCGCCCCCGGCCCGCAGGCCGCCCTGCGGCGCCGGCTGCACCTGCTCTCCGAGGCGGTCGAGGTGGATCGCGACCGGTTGCGCGGCTGGACCCTGTTCCGCTCGGTCGAGGCCGGCCTGGCCAGCCTGGCGGCCGGCGACCGGGGCCGGGGCGAACTCCACCTGGAGTTCGCCGGCTGGCTCTGAGTCCTACTGCTGTCCGAGCAGCGGCAGCCGGGCGCCCATCACCGCGTACGGACGGTCGGTGTTGGGGAACCGCACCGCCCGGGCCAGGTCCCGGTAGCCGAGCGAGCGGTAGAGCCGGCGGGCCGGGGTCTCCGCGTCGATCGCGGAGAGGATGCTGCGCGGCAGACCGGAGCGCCCGCACAGGGTGCGGATCAGCGAGGTGCCCAGCCCGTGTCCCTGGAACTCGGGCAGCACGTGCAGCTCGGTGATCGCGAACACCTCGTCCAGCCAGTCGCCGAAGCCGCCCGCCTCCAGGTGCGGTTCGATGACCGTGCTCCACCAGTGCTCGCGCCGGTTGGGCATCCCGTAGCCGAAACCGACCAGCCGGTTGCCCTGCAGCGCCCCCAGCGCGAGCACCCCGGGCTGCTGCGCGTGCCGGGCGACGATGTGCAGTCGGACCGCGACCTCCTGCGGGGTGAGCCCGAAGGCGGCCGACTGAACCTCCAGCGCGTACGGGGCCCAGGCCGCCAGGTCGATCGGCTGGATGGTCACCTCGGTCAGCTGCTCCATGCCCGGGACGTTACTCCGCTTTCAGAACAGCACCGACATGAAGGCGCCGATCTCGCGGAAGCCGACCCGGTGGTAGGCGGCCCGGGCGGCCAGGTTGTAGTCGTTCACGTAGAGGCTGACCACCGGCGCGACCTCGCGCAGCGCGATCTCCAGGACGGCCGCCATGCCGCTCTCTGAGAGCCGCCGCCCGCGGTGCTCCGGGGCGACCCAGACCCCCTGGATCTGGCAGGCGCCCTTGGTGACCGCGCCGATCTCGGCCTTGAAGACCACCTGGCCGTCCTCCGAGATCCGGGCGAACGAGCGTCCGGTCGAGACCAGTTCGGCCACCCTGGCCTGGTAGAGCAGACCGCCGTCGCCGGCCAGCGGGGAGACCCCGACCTCCTCGGTGAACATCGCCACGCAGGCCGGCATCAGCAACTCGATCTCGTCCCGGCGGACCCGGCGGACCAGCGGGTCCGGGGCGACCTCGGCGGACGGCTCGGTGGTGGCCAGCAGCGGCTGGTGCCCGCGCACCTCGCGGGCCGGGCCCCAGCTGCGCTCCAGCAGTGCCCAGAGCCCGGCGGTGGCCTCGGCCGGCCCGACGATCGAGGAGCAGCGGCGGCCCTGCCGGCGGGCCCGCTCGGCGAACGCCCGGAGCGCCTCCGGCCCGGCGTTCACCGGGACCAGGTTGGCGCCGGCGTAGCAGAGCGACTCCAGCCGGCCGTCCTGGTCGAACCAGCCCCACATCTCGCCGCCGAGCCGCCAGGGGTCGAGCCCGACCGCCTCGACCCGGGTGGCGACGAACGCGTTGGCCACCGGGTCGCGGTGCAGCACCTCGAGGGTGTCCGCGAGATCCGCGCTCTCCAGGACCCGGGTGGCTTCCCCCAGCCTCCGGCCGGGGGGACCGCCACGGCCCCGTGCGGCCTGCAGCGAGCTGGGCAGCATCACACCTCGATCGAGCACGGCACCTCATTCAACGGCTTCCGCCGCACCCTACCCCCAGGGCAGGATACGGCGGCCGCGGGGTCGTCCGTCCGCGGACGGACGACCCCGCGCGGATTGACGAGCGGTCAGTCGGCGGCGACCACGGTCGGCGTGCCGGAGGCCACGCCCTCGGCCTGCATCTCCTCGGCGAGCTTGAGGGCCTCCTCGATCAGGGTCTCCACGATCCTCGACTCCGGCACGGTCTTGATCACCTCACCC
>NZ_JBVHLF010000055.1:20060-53643 GCF_055559155.1 Kitasatospora sp. NPDC024654 | reverse complement strand
CCCCCCCCCCCCCCCCCCCCCCCCCCCCCCCCCCCCCCCCCCCCCCCCCCCCCCCCCCCCCCCCCCCCCCCCCCCCCCCCCCCCCCCCCCCCAGGACCGGGCGTAGACGGTCAGGTCGGGGATGATGGCGAAGCCGATGCCGTACGCGCTGACGCTCCGGCCGTACGCGCCGAGCAGCACGCCCGGGGCCTCGCCGGCCAGCACCCAGCCGTACTCCGACTCGCGGTAGCGGAACGGCTGCGGCAGGCCGTTGACCGGCACGGTGAGCGGCGACCAGCCCGGACCGCCCAGGTCGTCGGCGAGGTCCCAGGCCAGCGCGCCCTGCTGGTCGAGCCACTCCTGCCGGCGGCTGCGGTCCAGCCGGCCGGGCCAGGTCGCGGCGAGCAGGCCCGAGCCCGCCAGCCAGGCCGCCGAGGAGGCCGAGGTCGCCTCCAGCACGCCCGTCCCGTCCGCGCTGCGCCGGCCGGGACGCCGGGCCACCGTGACCACCACCGCGAACCGGCGGTTGTCCCGGGTCTCGTAGTGCTTCGGCGGCTCCTCGCCGTGCCCGACCGAGCCGTAGTCGACGGCCCGCGGCTGACCGGCGCGACCGCCGCCGGTGCCCGCGCCGGCCTGGAGCAGCCAGCGGCGCCCGGTCCAGCCGTCGTCGAGCCCGTACCAGGGGAAGTCGGCGACCAGGTAGGGCGCCAACGGGTCACTCGGCGCGGCCGCGCGCCGGGCCGGCACCTCCGGCTGCGCGCCCGCCTGGGCCGTGGCCGTTCCCACCGTACGACTGCTCGTCGCGTCCATCCCTGGACCTCCTCAGCCCACCGGCTCGCTCGTCGGCGCCCCCGCTCCGGGGGTGCCCAGCACAATTCTGGCGGGAACGACGGCACCCCGGCCGGTACGGCGACCGGCCGGGGTGTCGTGGCCTGGGCGGCGGGTGACGCCGAAGGCGGGGAGCGTCAGGTGGCGTCCGGGTCGAACGGGGGGCGCTCGCCGGCGGCCAGCGGCGCGCCGGTGGACGGGGGCTTGACCATGCTCACCGCGCCGCCCGCGGCCGCGGGCGTCTTGGTGGTGGCGGTCGGCGCCTTGTCGTCGAGCACCGACTTCAGGTCCAGGCCGTCGCGCAGCTCCCGCAGCCCCAGCGGGTCCTCCTCGCCGCCCATCAGGTTCTTCCGCACGAAGGTCTTCGGGTTGAGGTCCTCGAACTCGAAGTCCTTGAACTGCGGGCCGAGTTCGCTGCGGATGTCCTGCTTGGCGCTGTCCGCGAAGGCGCGCACCTTGCGGATGAAGCCGACCGCGTCCTGGATCAGCTTGGGGAGCTTGTCCGGCCCGAAGATCACGATCGCCATGATGATCAGCGTGATCATCTCAAGGGGGCCTATGTCGAAGAACACCTATGCTCCCAGCTGCTGGAGGACCAAACCCGGTTCGGCCCGCGACACCGGCTCCCTACAGCGTAATGGCCACCGGCTGGTCCGTGGCCCACGGGGGAATGAAACCGTGGTAAAGACCAACCGGTGGCGCCGGGTACTACGCCGAACGGGTCAGGGCTGCGATGGCCGGCCGTGCGAGACCGGGTCGACCAGCGGCGCCGAGGGCGACGGCGACGGGGTCAGTGCCTGGTACGAGCGGCCGGAGCCGTGCAGCGGGAAGTCCACGGTCAGCGGAGCGTTCAGCGGGACGGCCGGAGCACCGGCGGGGAGCTGCGGCGTCACCGCGGTGCGGTGCTGGTCCTCCTGCTGCGGGCTGTCCCCCGCCACCGCGGTCAGGCCCAGGCTGCCGAAGCCGCCCAGGGTCACCGCGGCGACCGAGAACGCCCCGGCCGCGGCGAAGACCAGCCGTCGCCCACGCGGGGCGGGCGGCCGGGAGACCGGGGCCACCGCGGCCGGCCGCCCCGGCCCGAGCACGGTACGCGCCGCGCGCCGGCCGCTCCAGAGCCGGACGTCCACCCCGCGGCCGCCCTGCTGGTCGTCGCCCCAGGCGGAGGAGTCCGCCACGGGGAGCGCCGCGCCCACGCCGAACGCGCCGGCGCCGAACGAGGCGCCCGCGCCGCGTCCGAACGAACCGCCGGTCAGCCGGGAGCCGCCGATCGTGCCCGTCGACAGTGCCGAGCCGCCGGGATCGGCCGGCCCGCCCGGCTCGTCGTCCGGCAGCGCGGCCACCGCCATCAGCCGGGACATCAGCAGCGCCGACGGGCCCGGCGCGGCCGCGCCGGTGAGCAGCCGCTTGATCGACCGCGCCTCGTCCGCCTCGGCCAGGCACTGGTCGCAGGTGGCCAGATGGGCCTGGACCCGCTCGCGCGCGTCGTGCCCCAGCTCACCGTCGAGGAAGGCGGTGAGCCGCTCGCCCAGATGGTGCTCCTCGGCGGCCGCGGGCTCGGCCCGGCGGACCGCGATGGGCCGCAGCACGGGAACCTCCTGACGGGTGCTCTGCTGCTCGCCGGACCGCGCCGAGCCGCGCCGCTCCGACGGAAGGGAGCGCTCGACGGGCACGGAACGCCCGGAGCGGGACCGGCCTGCGCCGCTCACGATCGCCTCCGTCCACTCCCGCCCGGTACGGCGCTGCCCGGCGCACCGGCGGACAGCACCGCGGCCACCGGCTCCGGCTGCTGTTCGGAGCCGCCACGCCGGGCCCGACCGGGCGCGGCGCCGGGGGCGCGGTGCTTCAGGGCGGAGCGCAGGTGCGAGCGGCCGCGGTGGATCCGGCTGCGCACCGTGCCGAGCTTGACGCCCAGGGTGGCGGCGATCTCCTCGTAGGAGAGGCCCTCGATGTCGCAGAGCACCACGGCGGCGCGGAACTCGGGGGCCAGGGTGTCCAGCGCGTGCTGGACGTCGGCGTCGAAGTGGGTGTCGCTGAAGTGCTGCGCGGGACTCGGCTCCCGGCTGGGCAGCCGCTCGGCGGCGTCCTCGGCCAGGGCGTCGAAGCGGATCCGCTGGCGGCGGCGCACCATGTCCAGGAACAGGTTGGTGGTGATCCGGTGCAGCCAGCCCTCGAAGGTGCCGGGGGTGTAGGTGGAGAGCGAGCGGAAGACCCGGACGAAGACCTCCTGGGTGAGGTCCTCGGCGTCGTGCTGGTTGCCGGTCAGCCGGTAGGCCAGTCGGTAGACCCGGGCGCTGTGCGCCTCGACGATCTCCTCCCAGCTGGGCGGCGTCCAGCTCTGCGCGTCGGGCCCCTCGGTGAAGGTCGCGAGCGCGGCGGGGGCCGAGGGCTCGGCGGCGGTGCCGTCGGACGACTGGTCCAGGGGGGAGTGCGCAGACTGGTTCATCACGGGCTTCGGCGTACGGGCCGACGCGGTGCGGCGAAGTAGCCGTCGCACGGGGACGTCGCCCTCGGCCACACCTCCTCGGTCGGCTCTTCTGCCCAGCAGGGCCACCACCATATCCACCTCACCCGTCAGTTCTGGATAAAAGTGTGCACATTGACCGGCTGGACGCCGGGCGACCTCCCGCGAACCCGCTGCCACCCCTCTCACCGGAACCAACGGCCCGCCACCGGACGCGGTTCCCGTCCGGCCAGTAATCTGTCGCAGGAAATATCGACATCCGGCCGGACCGGGCCGGACCGGACAGCCCCTCGAAGCACAACCGTCCAGCTCAGCCCCTACTCCTCAGGGACCACCATCATCGACTTCGGGTCCGCGGCTGCGACCCTCGCCGACACCTACGTCGGCGAGGACGCCGTGCTGACCTACGCCCGGTCGCAGGCGGAACGGGCCGGCGTGCAGGCGATCGGCCCGAGCGGCGGGGCCTGCCTGCGGCTGCTGGCGGCGGCGCTCGGCGCCAAGGCGGTGGCCGAGATCGGCACCGGCACCGGGGTCTCCGGGCTCTACCTGCTGCGCGGGATGCGTCCGGACGGCATCCTGACCACCGTCGACCCGGAGCCGGTCCGCCAGCAGCTGGCCCGCGAGGCCTACCAGGCCGCCGGCTTCGCGGCGAACCGGGCCCGGTTCATACCGGGCCGGGCGCTGGAGGTGCTGCCGCGGCTCGCCGACGGCCAGTACGACCTGGTCTTCTGCGACGGCGACCCGGCCGAGTCGCCGGACTACCTCGCCGAGGCGCTGCGGCTGCTGCGGCCCGGCGGGGCGGTCTGCTTCGAGGGGGTGTTCCAGCAGGGCAGGCTGACCGACCCGGCGCTGGACGACCCGGCCACCGGGGCGATGCGCGGGCTGGTGCAGGCCGTGCGGGAGAGCGAGCTGCTGCTGCCCGCGCTGCTGCCGGTCAGTGACGGGCTGCTCTGCGCGGTCCGGCGTTGAGGGCCGGCGGGCCACTGACCGCCGGCGATCGCTGAGAGCCGGGACGCGACAGGGCCGGGACGCGACAGGGCCCGGATCCGACCGGTGTGGTACCGGTGATCCGGGCCCCGCGGGCATCCCGGGGGAATGCCGGGCTCGGGCTGGAGTCAGCCGCAGGCCGTCTTCAGAGCCTCGCCCAGAGCGCTTGCCTCGTCCGGAGTGAGCTCCACCACCAGGCGCCCGCCGCCTTCGAGCGGAACTCGCATGATGATGCCCCGCCCCTCTTTGGTGACCTCGAGCGGGCCGTCACCCGTCCGCGGCTTCATGGCCGCCATGCTCGTTCCCCTTCCTGCAACCGCTCAGCTACGTACCGGCAGTCCGTCCACCGCCGGTATCGAACGCATTGATCGGAAGCCATTATCCCGCATTCGGCGCCCCGATGACCAACATCACTCTTGCGGCCGGACCGCCCGCACCGGCACAGAACGGCTGATTACCGCTCAGATACCCCGCCACCCGGGCGGACGAAGTGCCATCAGATGCCGCGCCGGGCCTGCCCCGCCCGCCCGACGGGCCGGATCCGGCCACCGCGGGGGCCGAACCGGGCGGACCCGCCGAAAGGTGCGCTACCTCACACTCCCGCCCGCCGCCGGGCTCCGGCATGCTGACTCGGGTCCGCGCAGTTACCGAACGGTTGGGAGCCCACGCCATGTCCGACTCCGTCCTGTACGAGCTCGACGGTCCGCTGGCCATCATCACCATCAACCGGCCCGACGCGATGAACGCGCTCGACACCGGGACCAAGGTCGCGCTGCGGGACACCGTCATCGGGGCCGCCGCCGACCCGGCCGTCCGCGCGGTGCTGCTGACCGGCGCCGGGGACAAGGCGTTCTGCGTCGGGCAGGACCTGAAGGAGCACCTCGGCCTGCTCAAGCGCGCCGAGGAGACCGGCGAGGCGCCGCTGGCCACCGTCTCCGAGCACTACAACCCGCTGGTCCGGGCGCTGGCCGGGATGCGCAAGCCGACGGTGGCCGCGGTGGGCGGGGTGGCGGCCGGGGCCGGCGCCTCGCTCGCCTTCGCCTGCGACTTCCGGATCGTGGCCGAGACCGCGGGCTTCAACACCTCCTTCGCGGGCGTCGCGCTCACCGCGGACTCCGGGGCCTCCTGGACGCTGCCCCGGCTGGTCGGCCAGGCCCGGGCGACCGAGCTGCTGATGTTCCCGCGGACCGTCAAGGCTCCCGAGGCGCTCACCCTCGGGCTCGCCACCAGGGTCGTCCCGGCCGCCGAACTGGCCGACGCGGCACGGGAGTTCGCCCGGCAGCTGGCGCACGGTCCGACCGTCGCGTACGGCGCGATCAAGGCCGCGCTGGACTTCGGCGCCTCGCACACGCTGGACGAGACCCTGGACAAGGAGGACGAGCTGCAGAACCTGGCCGGCGCCAGCGAGGACCACCGGATCGCGGTGCGCGCCTTCGTCGCCAAGGAGAAGCCGGTCTACCTGGGCCGCTGACCCGGTACGCCGTCACGCCCGGTGCTACCGGGCGTGACACTCCGCCAGGTGGTCGTTGACCAGACCGCAGGACTGCATCAGCGCGTAGGCGGTGGTCGGGCCGACGAAGCGGAAGCCCCGCTTCTTCAGCTCCTTGGCCAGCGCGGTGGACTCCGGGGTGACCGCCGGGACGTCCGCCGGGGTGCGCGGCGCCGGCCGGTCCGGGTCGCCCGCGTAGGCCCAGACCAGTGCGTCCAGGCCGTCGTCGAGCTCCCGGGCGGCCCGCGCGTTGGCCACCGCCGCCTCGATCTTCAGCCGATTGCGGATGATCCCCGGATCCTGCAGCAGACGCGCCACGTCCTGCTCCGTGAAGGCCGCCACCTCGGGGATCCGGAAGCCCGCGAAGGCGGCCCGGAAGCCCTCCCGGCGGCGCAGGATGGTGAGCCAGGAGAGGCCGGACTGGAACGCCTCCAGGCAGATCCGCTCGTACAGCTGGTCCTCGCCGTGCACCGGCCGGCCCCACTCGGTGTCGTGGTAGGCCCGGTAGTCGTCGGTGGACTCGCCCCAGGGGCAGCGCAGCAGGCCGTCCGGGCCGGGTTGCAGGGTCATGCCGGGCCGGCCCCGCCGTCGGGCGCCCGGTCGGTCCGGTCGGTCTGCTCGTCCGCGGCCGGACCGCCGCCCTGGGCCGCCTCGGCCGGGCCGCCGCCCTGGGCCGCCACCGCGGACTCCAGCTCGGCGATCCGCGAGTCGCGGTAGGCCAGCTCGGCGCCCAGCCGGTCGAGCACGTCGTCGACCTCGTCCATCCGGTAGCCGCGCACCGCCATCGGCAACCGGATCTCGTCCACGTCGTGCCGGCTCAGCGGCCGCTCCTGCGGCAGCCGGGCCGCGATCCGGTCGTGGCCCGCCTCCGGCAGCGACCCCCCGCCGCCCAGCGCCACCAGCGCGGCACCGCCGACCACCACGGCCATCGCCGCCACGATCCACCAGAACACGAGCTGTCCTCCCGACACGTGAGTTCGCGGCCGCGTGAGGGATCATGGATCCCTGGAAGGCCGGGCCCCATCATCGCACCAGGGCCCGGGTGGATCGATACCCACGAGACCAGAAGGAGCCCCTGGTGCCGCTGCGCCTAGGCCCGCGCGAGTTCGCCGAGCACGAACTCGTCATCATGGCCATCGTCAACCGCACCCCGGACTCCTTCTTCGACCGGGGCGCCACCTTCGCCGACGAGGCCGCCTTCGCCGCCGCCGACCGGGCGATGGCCGAGGGCGCGGCGATCCTGGACATCGGCGGGGTGAAGGCCGGCCCCGGCGAGGAGGTGACGGTCGAGGAGGAGCTGCGCCGGACCGTCCCGTTCGTGGCCGAGCTGCGCAAGCGCCACCCGGAGGCGGTGATCAGCGTGGACACCTGGCGGCACGAGGTGGGCGAGGCGGTCTGCGAGGTCGGCGCCGACCTGCTGAACGACGCCTGGGGCGGGGCCGACCCGAAGCTCGCCGAGGTGGCCGCCCGGCACGGCGTGGGCCTGGTCTGCACCCACGCGGGCGGTGCCGAGCCGCGTACCCGGCCGCACCGGATCGGCTACCAGGACGTGATGGCCGACATCCTGCGGGTCACCGTCGGACTGGCCGAGCGGGCCGTCGAGCTGGGGGTGCGCCGGGACGCCCTGCTGATCGACCCGGGCCACGACTTCGGCAAGAACACCCGGCACTCGCTGGAGGCCACCCGACGGCTGCCGGAGATGACCGCGACCGGGTTCCCGGTGCTGGTCTCACTCTCCAACAAGGACTTCGTCGGCGAGACGCTGGACCGCCCGGTGGACGACCGGCTGCTCGGCACCCTCGCCACCACCGCGGTCTCGGCCTGGCTGGGCGCCCAGGTCTACCGGGTGCACCAGGTGGCCGAGACCCGGCAGGTGCTGGACATGGTGGCCTCGATCCGCGGCACCCGTCCCCCGGCGGTGGCCCGCCGGGGGCTGGTCTGAGGCCGCTCAGATCTCGCCGTTGGGCCGGCGGCTCTCGGCCAGGATCCGGAGCACCTCGTCCACCTCGTCGGTGACGTGGAACAGCTCCAGGTCGGCCGGGGTGGCCTTGCCCTGGACGACCAGGGTGTCCCGCAGCCAGGCGATCAGGCCGCTCCAGTAGGCGCTGCCGAAGAGGATCACCGGGAACCGGGTGACCTTCTTGGTCTGCACCAGGGTCAGCGCCTCGAAGAGCTCGTCCAGCGTGCCCAGGCCGCCCGGCAGCACCACGAAGCCCTGCGCGTACTTCACGAACATCGTCTTGCGGACGAAGAAGTAGCGGAAGTTGAGGCCGAGGTCGACGAACTCGTTGAGCCCCTGCTCGAAGGGGAGCTCGATACCGAGCCCGACGCTCAGCCCGCCCGCCTCGGAGGCGCCGCGGTTGGCCGCCTCCATCGAGCCCGGGCCGCCACCGGTGATCACCGCGTAGCCGGCCTCCGCCAGGGCCCGGCCGATGGCCACCCCGGCCGCGTACTCGGCCGTGTCCACCGGCGTCCGGGCCGATCCGAACACGCTGACCGCGGCCGGGAGTTCGGCGAGTGCGCCGAAACCCTCGACGAACTCCGAGGTGATCCGCCAGACCCTCCAGGGGTCGGTGTGCAGCCAGTCGGTGGGACCGGTGGTGTCCAGCAGGCGCTGGTCGGTGGTGCTCGGCTCGACCAGGTCGCGGCGGAGCAGCACCGGCCCCTTCTGCTTCTCCGGCCAGGCCTTCTTCGTCGGCTCGGCCGCCGGCTCGGGCATGTCCACCAGCTCCGGCCCGTGGCCGAAGCGCCGTCCGTCTGCGCCGTCGTGCGCTGATGTCCCTGTCATGTCGGAACTCTACGTCCGGCGGCGCTGGATCGCGGGGAACTTCCGGAGGGCGATCAGATGGCCGGAACGCGAACGGTCGTCGCAGGCCAGGGCCGTTGTGGTCACCCGGCGGTGAGCCAGGCGCGCAGCCGCTCCTCGCACTCGGCGATCGCGGCCAGCGAGCAGTGCTCCTCCCGCTTGTGGGCCAGGTTCGGGTCGCCGGGGCCGTAGTTGACCGCCGGGACGCCGAGCGCGCTGAACCGCGCCACGTCCGTCCAGCCGTACTTGGCGCGGGCGGTACCGCCGGTGGCGGCCAGGAAGGCCTGGGCGGCCGGCTGGGACAGGCCGGGCAGCGCGCCGGGGGCGGAGTCGGTCACCTCGACCGGGAAGCCGCTGAACACCTCGCGGACGTGCGCCTCCGCGTCGGCCTCGGTACGGTCCGGCGCGTAGCGGAAGTTGACGGTCACCACGCACTCGTCCGGGATCACGTTGCCGGCCACACCGCCGCGGATGTCCACCGCGTTCAGGCCCTCGCGGTACTCCAGACCGTCGATCTCCACCCGGCGCGGCTGGTAGCCGGCCAGCCGGCCGAGCACCTCGGCCGCGTGGTGGATGGCGTTGTCGCCGAGCCAGCTGCGGGCCGAGTGCGCCCGGGTGCCGGTCAGCGCCACCTTGACCCGCAGGGTGCCCTGGCAGCCGCCCTCGACCACCGCGCCGCTGGGCTCCATCAGCACCGCGAAGTCGGCGGCCAGCCACTGCGGCCGCTCCCGGGCCAGGTGGCCGAGGCCGTTGCGGGAGGCCTCGATCTCCTCGCAGTCGTAGAAGACGAAGGTGAGGTCGCGGTTGGGCGCGGGCAGCGTGGCGGCGAGCCGCAACTGGACCGCCACCCCCGACTTCATGTCCGAGGTCCCGCAACCGTAGAGCAGGTCGCCCTCGACGTGCGAGGGCAGGTTGTCGGCGATCGGCACGGTGTCCAGGTGGCCGGCCAGCAGCACCCGCTCGGCCCGGCCGAGTTCGGTGCGGGCCACCACGTTGTTGCCGTAGCGATCGACCGTCAGGTGCGGGAGGGCGCGCAGGGCCGCCTCCACCGCGTCGGCCAGCGCCTGCTCCGACCCGCTGACGGAGGGGAAGTCGACGAGCCGTGCGGTGAGCGCACCGCCGTCCAGCGAGAGGTCCAGGGCGGTGGTGGCACTGTGCGGGCTGCTCATGAACGCCAAGCCTAGCGCTGCCCGTGTCAGCCGCGGGTGGGGCGATCGCGCAACCGGACGGGGACGCACGGTCGTCCGATCGGGTGGCCAGTGAGTACGGTGTGCGGTAACAACGCGAGGTGGAAGGGGCCGCGGTGGCCAAGGAGAGAGCGGCCCGTGGCCGGCGCCGTAAGCTGCGGCGAACCCTGATCGTCCTGCTGCTGGTCGCGGTGGTGGTGGCCGGCGTGGTGCTGTGGCAGCGGCAGCGGGAGGCCGAGACGGCCGAGAGCTGCACCGTCACCCCGCCCGGTGGCAAACCGGTGACCATGGACGTGGAGCAGGGTTCCAACGCGGCGACCATCGCGGCGGTGACCATCGCGCGCGGGCTGCCCGAGCGGGCGCTGACCATCGCGCTGGCCACCTCGCTGCAGGAGTCCAAGCTGCGCAACCTGGACGGCGGGGACCGCGACTCGATCGGGCTCTTCCAGCAGCGTCCGTCGCAGGGTTGGGGGACCGCCGACCAGATCCGGGATCCGGTGTACGCCACCAACAAGTTCCTGGACGCGCTGGTGAAGGTGCCCGGCTACGCCCAACTGCCGCTCACCGAGGCCGCCCAGGACGTGCAGCACAGCGGCTACCCGGACGCCTACGCCAAGCACGAGACCAACGCCACACTGCTGGCCTCGGCGTTGACCGGGCGGGCGCCGGCCACGTTCACCTGCACGGTGCACCAGTTCGCCACTCCGGACCCGGCGGCTCCGGCCGGGGACGCCGTGTCGCCGAGCACCTCGGCGTCGGGCGCCTCGACCGCGGGTGGGTCGGCCGCGGGCGGTGCGGCGGTCCAGCAGGTCGGCGACACGGTACGGCGCGAGTTCGGCCGGGCGGTGAGCGCCGCGGCCGTCCCGGCCACCGGCGGCACGGCGAGCGCCACCGGCACCACGCTGGCGCTCACCCCGAACCCGGCGGTCTCCACCGACGGGAGCGCGGACGCCCAGGCCCAGAGCGGCTGGGCGGTGGCCCAGTGGGCGGTGGCCCACGCGCAGGAACTCGGCATCGGCACGGTCTCCTACGACGGCAAGCTCTGGCGGGCGGACTCCTCGGCGGGCTGGACGGCCCAGTCGGGCACGCCGGTCACCGACCGGGTGCTGGCGACCCTGGGCATGCCGAACGCCAAGCACTGAGGCCCCTCCGCGGGGCGGCCGCCGGGCTGGCGTCATCGGGAGTTGACGAACGGACAGTCGGCGAGCCGCCACTCGGGTGAACGGCGGCACGGCGACTGGACGCCCCGAGTAGGCGCCCGGTGGCCGGCCGCCGGGCCGTTCGTCCGCTCACCACGCCGCGCACGACCCCTGCGTGAGCAGGGAAGTGACGTTTCCTCGGGCACGCCCCGACCCTCCGCACTGGGCCGTTCGGAGGAAAACGGATCATGCGATGTTTAGAAATCCTTGACCCTGACCGGCCGAAACCTTCTCGCTCCTGACGCGGTAATCACGGCGTCCGCCCGGCGGACCTGTCGTGTCCACTTCCCTTAGGAGCACCATGTCCCTCCCCCTCTCGCGCCGGATCGCCCAGGCCGCACTGCTCGTCGCGGCCGGTGCGACCCCGCTGGTCGCCGCCGGGGTGGCGTCCGCCAGCGACCTGGTTCCGCCGCACACCGACCTCGCCGGCGGAGTCAACAAGTTGGAGGGCTTCACCTCGGGCTCGACCGTGGAGGGGACGGCGCACCAGCTGGGCCACGCGGTGATCGCCACCGCCCAGACCGCCGCGAAGACCATGACGCCCGCCGCCGCGGCCACCGCGGGCACCGCCCTGCCGGAGGGCGCCAAGCTGCTCAACGGCCTCGGCCACGAGGACGGCCGGGGCACGCCCGGCGGGCCGCTGGCCGGAACGCCGCTGGAGAACGGGCTGCCCGGGGCGAGTGGCGCGGCCGGGGCGGTCGCGCCGCGGGCGATGCCGACCGCGCGGGGCGCCGCGCTGCCGAGCCTGCCCGGTGTGACCGGGCTGGACAAGGTGCTCAGCGCCGACACCCTGAGCAACCCGACCGGGGCGCTGACCGGCCAGGCGGCCACCCGCGAGCTGGCGGCGCCGCTCTCGCACGCCCCCGCCACCGACCGTGCGCTGCGCGACGCGGGCGGCCTGACCGGCGCGCTGCCGGGCGCGGGCGGGCTGACCGGCGCGCTGCCCGGCGGGGGCGCCCTGGCCGGCACGGTCCCGGGAGCCGGCGGCCTGGGCCGCTCGCTGCCCGAGAGCGGCAACCTGGCCAGTGCGCTGCCGGGGTCGGACAACCTCACCGCGACCCCGATCGTCCACCAGCTGGCCGAGACGCTGCACGGCACCGACCACCTCGCCGAGTCGCTGCCGGCCAGCCACTACCTGGCCGGGCTGCACGCCGCCGAGGACCACCTCATGCACGGGCTGCAGGGCGCCGCGGACCAGGCCCACCCCGGGCACACCCTGCGGCTGGACCGGCTGAGCGACCGCGCGGCCGAGAGCGCCACCCAGCGCCTCGGCGGCCTGCCCGACCTCGGCGCGGTGACCGGCCTGCTGAACGGGCTGCACGGCTGACCTCGGGCCGTTGACGGCTGACGGCTGACTGATTCCGCCTGCGGTCAGCCGTCACCCCCGCGGACGGCCGGCCAGGGCCATCCGTACCCGAGCCCGACCCCGGGCACGACGGTGGGGCGGGCGGACGCACCTCGCGCCCGCCCGCCCCACCGTTGTCACTGCCACCCGCGCGCGAGGACCGCTCTCGGGTGTGAGCACCGCCCCCTTTCAAGAGCACTGCTCACGCCCGAAAGCGCTAGCCACATTCGAGAGCGCCGCTCACACCCGAGAGCGCCGCTCACACCCGAGAGCGCCGCTCACACCCGAGAGCACGGTTCTCATCGAGAGCCCCGCTCATATCCGAGAGCACCGCTCAGCGGCGCAAACGCCCCACCGCGGCTGCCACGCGCTCGTCCGTGGCCGTGAACGCCACCCGGACGAAGCGCTCACCGGCCGGGCCGTAGAAGTCCCCGGGCGCCACCAGGATGCCCAGCTCCGCCAGGGCCGCGACGGTGTCCCAGCAGGACTCGTCCCGGGTCGCCCAGAGGTACAGGCTCGCCTCGGAGTGCTCGATCCGGAAGCCGTACCCCTCCAGCGCCGCCCGCAGGGCCGCGCGCCGGGCCGCGTAGCGGGTCCGCTGCTCGGCCACGTGCGCGTCGTCACCCAGCGCCGCGATGGTCGCCGCCTGGACCGGAGCCGGCACGATCATGCCGCCGTGCTTGCGGATCTCCAGCAGCTCCCGCACCACCACCGGGTCGCCCGCCACGAACGAGGCGCGGTAGCCGGCCAGGTTGGACCGCTTGGAGAGCGAGTGCACCGCGAGCAACCCCTCGTGCGAGCCGCCGCAGACCTCCGGGCGCAGCACCGAGACCGGCTCGGCCTCCCAGCCCAGCTCCAGGTAGCACTCGTCGCTGACCAGCAGCACCCGGTGCTCCCGGGCCCAGGCCACCGCCCGGCGCAGCTGGTCCGCGGTGAGCACCCGTCCGGTCGGGTTGGACGGCGAGTTGAGCCACAGCAGCCGCACGCGCGTACCGTCGAGCTCGTCGACGTCCTGGTACTCGACCGGCGTCGCTCCGCAGAGCCGCGCGCCGACCTCGTACGTCGGGTAGGCGAGCCGCGGGTAGGCCACCTGGTCGCCCGGCCCCAGCCCGAGCTGCCCGGGCAGCCAGGCCACCAGCTCCTTGGAGCCGATCGTGGGCAGCACGCCGGCCGGCCCGATCTCGGCGCCGCAGCGCCGCCGCAGCCAGCCCGCGATGGCCTCGCGCAGCTCCAGCGGCCCCCAGACGGTCGGATAGCCGGGGGTGTCGGTGGCGGCGGCCAGTGCCTTCTGGATCAGCTCGGGGACCGGGTCGACCGGCGTCCCGACCGAGAAGTCGCACAGCCCGTCCGGATGGGCCAGCGCGGTCGCCTTGTAGGGCTCCAGCTTGTCCCAGGGGAAGACGGGCAGCAGGTCGGAAACGCGGCGCGCCGCCCCCGGGTGGCCCGGGAACGGCGCGCGCGCAGCATCGTTGGTGCTCACGGCTCGAGTGCCACCGACCCTCAGTGGTTCTGGTTCTGCGGCGGAAGGGCCGCGATGAACGGGTGGTCCCGCTCGATCAGGCCGAGCTTCGAGGCGCCACCGGGCGAACCGAGGTCGTCGAAGAACTCGACGTTCGCCTTGTAGTAGTCCTTCCACTCCTCCGGAGTGTCGTCCTCGTAGAAGATGGCCTCGACCGGGCAGACCGGCTCGCAGGCGCCGCAGTCGACGCACTCATCCGGGTGGATGTAGAGAGAGCGCTCGCCCTCGTAGATGCAGTCGACCGGGCATTCTTCGATGCATGCCTTGTCCTTGACGTCCACACAAGGCTGCGCGATGACGTAGGTCACGCTGTCGTTCCTCCTCGGAAGGGCTCGCGCCCTAACTATGTGCTGGCGTGCGCGGTGAGCGCGGCGTCGTCGATGCCCGCACCTAGTATCGCGGGTCAGAGACTACAAATGCACAGGAGGTTGCCTTGAGCACCATCCCTGACTCCGCCGGCTCCCGTCCGGAGGTCCGGATAGACCGCTCTGACGTGGGGCGACGCGTCTCGGTGCGGGTGCTCGAGACGGCCCGGGACGCGGCCACCGGCCGTCCCGCCTACCGCGACGCGATCGGCGTGCTCACGTCCTGGGACGAGGCCGTCCTGACCGTGGTCCGCCGGGACAACTCGGTGGCCGAGATCCCGGTGGACCGGCTGGTGGCCGGCAAGGTGGTCCCGCTCTTCCCGGCCCGGCGCGCGGCGCTGCCCGCCGCCACCCCGGCCGAGCTGCAGCGGACCGCCGCCCGCGGCTGGCCCGCGGTGGAGCAGGAGGCGCTCGGCGAGTGGACGCTGCGGGCCTCGGCCGGCTTCACCCGCCGGGCCAACTCGGTGCAGGCCCTCGGCGACCCGGGCCGCCCGTTGCCGGCGGCGCTCGCCGCGGTCCGCGCCTGGTACGCCGCCCGCGGCCTGCCCGCCTGGGTCGAGGTGACCACGCCCGGCTCGCCGCCGGAGCTGGCGGCCGAGCTGGACCGGATGGGCGCCGCGATCGCCCCCACCCTGGTCCGGACGGCGCCGCTGGCCGCCCTGGCCCGGCTGGACGGCGCGACGGACCGGATCCGGCTCTCCCGCGCCGCGGGCCCGGACTGGCTCGCGCTCTACCGCCGGGTCGCCGCGGCCCCGGACGCGGCCCGAGGCGCCGACCCGGCCCTGGCCCGGGCCGCCCACCAGGTGCTGCACGGCGGCCCCTCGGTCTGGTTCGCCTCCGCACCCGCCACCGACGGCACCGGCGCGCCGGTCGCGATCGGCCGCTGCGTCGTCGACGGCGCGTGGGCCTGCTTCAGCGCCGTCGAGGTGCGCCCCGAGGCACGCCGTCAGGGCCTGGCCACCGCGCTGATGGCGGTGCTCGCCGCCCGGGCCGCCGAGGAGGGCGCCACCGGCGGCTACCTGCAGGTGGAGGCGGAGAACAGCGCCGCGATCGCGCTCTACGACGGTCTCGGCTTCACGACCAGTCACACTTACCACTACGCCCGCCTACCCGAGACCGGGGCCGGGCCCCGGACGGGCGGGGTTTCCCCCTGACCGGTCGGACGCCGTAGTCTCCCCGCCGTAGCGCCCACCGTCACGCACGAAAGCCGCCGCAGCCACCGTGACCGAGCAGAGCAGAGTCCGCTTCCGCACCGAGGCCAGGTCCGAGCAGCCCGATCCGGTGCTGCTCTGCCTGCTCGCCGCCGCCGAACACACCCTGGCCGCCCCCGACTACTCCGAGGACGGCCGGCTGGAGCCCACCCCCACCCTCGACGCACTGCTCGCCGCCTGCCAGGCCGCCCTGGACCGGCACGCGGCGGCGGTCCGGCAGGCGGTGGCCGAGCGCTGCCCGGCCACCCCCGAGGAGACCGCCGCGCTGCTGGCCGCCGTGCTGGGCGGCCGGGAGCGTTTCCACGGCCAGCCGTCCGACTACCGCCGGCTGGAGTCCTCGCTGCTGCCGGACGTGCTGCGGCGCCGCCGCGGGCTGCCGATCACGCTCTCGCTGGTCTGGACGGCGGTGGCCGGCCGGGCTGGGCTGACCGCGCACGGGATCGCGCTGCCGGGCCACTTCATCGTCGCGGTCGGCGGCCCGACCCCGGGTGAGGAGTACGTGCTGGCCGACCCGTTCCACGGCGGCCGACTGCTCTCCGCCGAGGACGCGGCCGCTCTGGTGGAGGCCACCGGCCACCCGTTCTCGCCGGAACTGCTCACCCCCGCACAGCCGTTGGACGTCACCCTGCGGGTGCTCGGGAACATCCGCAGCTGGGCGGCCGACCGGCCGGAGCACGCCCGGACCCAACTCTGGGCCACCGAGCTCTCGTTGCTGCTCCCCCGCCACCCGGCCCAGCTGCGCCTGGAACGGGCCGAACTGCTGGTCCGCACGGGCGACTTCCTCGGCGGGGCGGCCGAAATGGAGGACTACGCGAGGATTCTGGACGCCTTCGATCCGGAGTCCGCCGACCGGGTCCGCCAGGAGGCCCGGTCCGCCCGGCACCGGCTCAACTGAACCCCTCGGACAGGCGGTTCAGAGCCAGCCCTTCTCCCGGGCGACCCGCACCGCCTCGGCCCGGTTGCGGGCGCCGGTCTTCTGGATCGCCATCGAGAGGTAGTTGCGCACGGTGCCCTCCGAGAGGTGCAGCCGGCGCGCGATCTCCGCGTTGACCGCGCCGTCCGCGGCCGCCGTCAGCACGTCCGACTCCCGCCCGGTGAGCGGGTTCGCTCCCTCGGCCAGCGCGGCGGCGGCCAGTGTCGGGTCGATCACCCGCTCACCGCGCAGCACCCGCCGGACCGCCTCGGCCAGTTCGGCCGCCGGAGCGTCCTTCACCAGGAACGCGTCGGCGCCCGACTCCATCGCCCGGCGCAGGTAGCCCGGCCGCCCGAAGGTGGTGGCGATGACGATCTTCGTCTGCGGGCTCCGTGCCCGGATCAGCGCCGCCGCCTCGATACCGGTCAGCCCGGGCATCTCGATGTCCAGCACCGCCACCTGCACCCGGTGCTCCAGCACCGCCGCCACCACCTCGTCGCCGCGCGAGACCTGCGCGACCACGTCGATGTCGCCCTCCAGCCCGAGCAGCGCGGCCAGCGCCTCGCGCACCATGCCCTGGTCCTCGGCGAGCAACACCCGGATGCCGGTCGAGCCCTGATCCTCACTCATGCGTCCGACGATAGTGCCCGCTCGGGCAGCTGTTCGCCGACCTTGGCGCCGAGCGGGACCAACGCCCGGAGCCGGAACCCGCGGCCCAGGTCGCCCGGCCCGCTCTCCAGCCGGCCGCCGACCAGGGCCAGCCGCTCGTCCAGGCCCGAGAGCCCGTTCCCCGGACCGGACTTGCCCGGTCCACGGCCGTCGTCGGCGATCTGCAGGACGGCGAACCGCCCGCCCTCGCCGTCCCAGGTCTCGTCCATGGTCACCGCGCAGACGGTGGCGTCCACGGCGTGCCGGACGATGTTGGTGACCGCCTCGCGCAGTGCCCAGGCCAGCACGCCGGCCTCCGCCGTGCCGAGCCCGGGCCGGTCCTCGCCCACCGCGGCGGCGGCCTCCAGGGTGATCCCGGCGGTGGCCAGCGCGCTGCGCGCGGCGGAGAGCTCGACCGGCAGGGTGGGCCGGCGGTAGCCGCTGACCGCCTCCCGGACGTCCACCAGCGACTGCCGGGCCACCCGCTCGATGTCGGCGACCTGGGTGCGGGCGGCCCCGGCCTGCTCCTGGTCCATGAACCGGCCGGCCAGCTCGCTCTTGAGGGTGATCAGCGAGAGCGAGTGACCGAGCAGGTCGTGCAGGTCGCGGGCGAGCCGCAGCCGCTCCTCGGCGGCCGCCAGGTGGGCCACCGTCTCGCGCGCCTCGCGCAGCTCCCGCATCGTCTCGGCCAGCCGCTGCAGGCCGGTCATCGCCGCGCCGCTGAGGAAGGTCGGCAGCACCATCCCGGCCAACACGCCGCCGCTGGCGTGGGTCAGCAGCGCGACCCCCACCGAGCAGGCGGTGATCACGACCACCCCGCGCAGCGCGAACGCCGCCGGCAGCACCGCGCCGATCGCCACCGAGGCGTAGCAGAAGAGGCAGATCCAGCCCTGGCCGTAGCCGAGGCCGGCGGCCGTGGCGATCGCGCACATCGTCGCCAGCAGCGTGTGGACGACCCGCGGCGAGGTGTTCGGCCGGAGCGACCGGAGCGTCACCAGCCCCAGGTAGCAGGCCAGGAAGACCACCAGGACGGCCCAGCCCAGCGCGGCCTCCAGCGGCGAGTAGCCGCCCCTGACCAGGTCACCGATCGGGTAGGCCAGATAGAGCATCCAGGCCAGCATCCAGCAGATCTTGACCATCAGCTGCCGCCGGTTGTCGACCGACTGGCCGATCGCGGGCCCGCGGCGCGCCCCGCCCTCCACCGCGGTCCGGTCACGGCGGAGGGCGGGGGAGGTCGCACGCATGCCGACCATCATGCCTGCCTGGCGTCCTTGCGGTACAGGTAGCCCGCGGCGACCACGAAGACCACCAGGAAGCCCGCCAGTCCGGCGGCGGCCGCGGTGTCCACCGACTGCCCGGGGTGGATGAAGGCGGCCAGCTGGTTGTAGAGGTACACCGGGTTGAACCGGGCGAACTCCTTCAGCGAGCCGGTGATCGGGTACCAGGTCCCGCCGAACGCCGCCATCAGCATGTAGATGATCATCACGATCGGCTGCACCGCGCTCGGCTCCGCCGCGTACCCGAGCGCCACGCCGAGCGCCGCGAAGGCGAAGCTGCCCAGCCAGAGCGCCGCCAGCAGCCCGAGCCACTGCCCCGCGCCGAGCCGGACGCCCTCCACCGCGCCGAGCGCGAAGACCACCAGGATCGCCGGCAGCGTGGTCGCCGCGCAGGAGGCGATCTTGGCGATGGTGTACGAGCTCCCGGGCAGCGCGGTCAGCCGCAGCTGGCGCACCCAGCCGCTCTTGCGCTCCAGCGAGATCCGCTGCGCGCTGCCGGTGAGCACCGCGCCGACCGAGCCGAAGGTGGCCATCGAGACCATGAAGTACGACTTCGCGCTGACCCCGGTGGCGACGTCGCCGCCCTTGTAGACGCTGACGAAGAAGAAGTACATCAGCGCCGGGTAGAGCACGGTGAAGAAGAGGTAGCGCCGGTTGCGCAGGGTGCGCAGGATCTCCAGCTGGATCAGGGTGGTCATCGCGCGCTCTCCTCGAACTGGCGGTCCTCCGCGTCCTGGCGGTCTTCCGCGTCCTGCTCGCCGGTGATGGTCAGGAAGGCCTGCTCCAGGCCCAGGCTGGTGACCTCCAGGCCGCGCGGGTAGACCCCCGCCCGGTAGAGGGCCGCCATGTCGGCGTCCGCGTCGGTGGTCCGGATCCGGACCGTCCGCACCCCGCCGGCCGGGCCGCTGACGTCCAGTGCGACCAGGCCGGGCAGCGCCCGCAGCGTCTCCTCGGTCACCTCGGCGTCCGCCGCGTGCAGCTCGAAGCTGATCCGCCGGGCGCCGGCCTTGGCCTTGATCTCGGCCGAGGAGCCGTCCGCGATCAGCCGGCCGCGGTGCAGCACCAGCACCCGGTCGGCGATCGAGTCGGCCTCCTCCAGGTAGTGGGTGGCGAACAGCACGGTCCGGCCGGCCGCCGCCTGCCGGCGCATCGAGGCCCAGAACTGCTGCCGGACCGAGACGTCCATCCCGGTGGTGGGCTCGTCCAGCACGATCAGGTCGTTGGCGCCCGCGACGGCGAGCGCGAAGCGGACCCGCTGCTCCTGGCCGCCGGAGAGCTTGTCCACCCGGCGGTCGGCGATCTCGGTGATGCCGGCGTCGGCCATCACCTGCTCGGGGCGGTGGCCGCGCGGGTGCACCGCGCAGGCCAGCCGGACCAGCTCGCTGACCCTGACGTCGGTCATCAGCCCGCCGCTCTGCAGCATCGCGCCGACCCGGCCGGCCTCGATCGCGGCCCGCGGGGTGCCGCCGAACAGCGTCACGCTGCCCTGGTCCGGCGCGCGCAGGCCGAGCAGCAGGTCCAGGCTGCTGGACTTGCCCGCGCCGTTCGGGCCGAGCAGCGCCACCGTCTCGCCCGGGCGCAGCACCAGGTCGAGGCCGTTCACCGCCTTGACCCGCCCGTAGCTCTTGCTCACCTGCCTGAAGGCGGCCACCTCGTCGCTCATTCGCTGCCCCCGTCCTCTCCGTCGTCCAGGCGTACCGCTCAAGCGTGCCGGACCGGGCCCGCGACGGGCAGTGTGCGCGGTCGTGCTCTCACCATGACGGATGTCATACGGCGGCCCGGGCCGCGCAAGCGCCTGCCCGGGCCGCCGTCGGACCGTCGGTCAGCCCCGGGACGTCAGCCCGAGCTGCCGCCGCAGGAAGTCGACCTGGAGCAGCAGCAGGTTCTCCGCGACCTGTTCCTGCGGCGTCATGTGGGTGACGCCGGAGAGCGGCAGCACGGTGTGCGGGCGGCCGGCCGCGAGCAGCGCGGAGGAGAGCCGCAGGGTGTGCGCGGCCACCACGTTGTCGTCCGCCAGCCCGTGGATGAGCAGCAGCGGGCGCTCCAGCTTCGGCGCGTCCGCGATCAGCGAGTTGGCGTCGTACACCTCCGGCCGCTCGGCGGGGTGGCCGAGGTAGCGCTCGGTGTAGTGGGTGTCGTAGAGCCGCCAGTCGGTGACCGGGGCGCCGGCCACCGCCGCGTGGAAGACGTCCGGGCGGCGCAGCACGGCGAGCGCCGACAGGTAGCCGCCGTACGACCAGCCGCGGATCGCCACCCGGCCGAGGTCCAGCGGGAACTCCTCGGCCAGCGCGTGCAGCGCCTCGACCTGGTCGTCCAGGGTGACCCCGGCGAAGTCGAAGGCGATCGCCTTCTCCCAGGCCGGGCTGCGGCCGGGGGTCCCGCGGCCGTCCGCGACCACCACCGCGAAGCCCTGGTCGGCGAACCACTGCGAGGTGAGGAAGGCGTTGTGCGCCTGCACCACCAGCTGCCCGTGCGGGCCGCCGTACGGGTCCATCAGCACTGGCAGCAGGCCGTCCCGCGCCCGGTCGTAGCCGGTCGGCAGCAGCACGGCGGCCGGGATCCGGCGGGCGCCGGCCAGCCGGAACTCCGGCCGGGTGGTCAGCACCGGCGTCTCGGCGTACGAGGCGATCACCGCGATCTCCTCGCCGCCGCGCAGCAGCTCGGCCCGCCGGCCCGGCCGCTCGGGCACCGAGCTGGTCAGCACGGTGACCTCGTCGCCGCGGACCGCGTCCAGCGCGCCGGCCCGGCGCAGCAGCTCCGGCGTCGAGCCGTCCAACGGCACCCGGTAGAGCCCGGCCAGGCCGGGCGTCTGGTCCTCGGCGCCCTCGCCCGGACTCGCCGTGCAGAGCAGGTCGCGCTCGCCGATCGAGAGCACCGCGCGCACGTGCAGCGCGTCGTCGGTGAGCAGCTGGTCGCCGACCAGCAGCGCGCGGTGGCCCGGCTCGTCGCTGATCTGGACCAGCCGGCCGTCCGGGGTCCAGGCCGGCGCGCCGGAGAACAGCTCCAGCCAGACGGCGTCCCGCTCCTCGAGCAGGGTGCTGGTCCGCCCGGTCACCGGGTCCAGCGTCAGCAGCAGCTGGCTGCGCTGGTCACGCGCCTGCACCAGGAGCAGCGGCGGGCCGCCGGCCGACCAGTGCACCCGGGCCAGGTACGGGTAGCCCACGCGGTCCCAGGCCGCCTCGACCCGGGAGCCGTCCAGGCCGAGCAGCCAGAGCGTGACCTCGGCGTTGGGCGTGCCGGCGGCGGGGTAGCCGACCTCGGCGGGGGTGGTCGCCGGGTTGGCGGGGTCCGCGATCCACCAGCGCCGCACGGGCGTGTCGTCGACCCGGGCGACCAGCAGCCGGTCGCCCTCGGGGGACCACCAGTAGCCGCGGCTGCGGTCCATCTCCTCCTGGGCGATGAACTCGGCCTGGCCCCAGGCCACCCCGGCCGCCTCGGGGGTGGCGAGCGCGCGGTCGTCGGTGCCGTCGGCGGCGATCACCCGCAGCTCGCCGGCGGTGGTCGGGTAGGCGATGTGCCGGCCGTCGGGCGCGGGCCGCGGGTCGAGCAGCGGGCCGGCGGCGGACAGCTCGGTGACCGTGCCGGCGACCAGGTCGGCGGCGAAGAGCCGGCCGGAGAGCGCGAAGGCGGCCAGCCGGGCGGCGGCGTCCAGCGCGTAGCCGACGATGCCGGCCGAGCCCTCGCGGCTGCGCTCGCGGCGGGCCTTCTCGGCCGCGGAGAGCTGCTCGCTGCCGCCGTCTAGCAGGGCGACCGGGTCGGCGGCGATCCGCTCCTCGCCGGTGGCCGGGTCGAGGGTCCAGAGCAGGTTGGCCCGGTCGGTCGCGGCGCCCTCGGCGGTGGGGCGCGAGCGCAGGAAGACCACCCGGGAGTCGTCCGGTGCGACGGCGAAGGAACGCGGCAGGCCGACGGTGTACCGCAGGGTCCGCGCGTACTGCCGGGGGAAGGTGTCCGCGGGGGGTGTGGCGGAGGCGTCAGAGGTCATGGCCCGCACCTTATGGCCTCCGTCACCGCACGATCACTCGTTCGGCCCATCGCGGAGAACCAACCCGCACGGGCCTCCGTACCCCCTCCGACCGGCCCATGCGCCCCACCGTGCACCCGCGCCCCGAAAAATGCCGCCTCACGGAAAGTAATGCTCCCCTCACCGATCGGGTATTCATAGGTTCGGCGATCCGGACGGGGAATGTCCGGTTCGCCGTTCCTCCGCACGGTCCCGACCGCCGCCCGCCGGGGCGGCGCACCCGAGAAGGGGTGTGAGCCGTCATGGCTTTGTCCATCTCCGCGGCCATGTTGATGCTGGTCATCGTGGTGGTGCTGATCCGCCGGTCCAGCCTCAAACTGGCCCACGCGATCGTCTGCGCGCTGCTGGGCTTCTATCTCGCCAACAGCACCATCGCACCGTCGATCCAGCAGGTGACCAGCAACCTCGCCGAGATGATCAACGGCCTGAAGCTCTAGCCGCACTCCTCGCGAACGGGCGGTTCGCTTAGGCTGCTCCCCATGACCGCTGTTCCCGCCCGCCGCCTGCTGCTGGTGCACGCCCACCCCGACGACGAGTCGATCGGCAACGGCGCGACCATGGCCCGGTACGCCGCCGAGGGCGCCCAGGTCACGCTGGTGACCTGCACCCTCGGCGAGGGCGGTGAGGTGATCCCGCCGGAGCTGGCGCACCTGACGGCGGATCGGGAGGACGGCCTGGGCGACTTCCGGATCGGTGAGCTGACCGCCGCGATGCGGGAGGTCGGCGTCACCGACGTCCGCTTCCTCGGCGGGCCCGGCCGCTACCGCGACTCCGGCATGATGGGCGTCCCCGAGAACGACCGCCCCGGCTGCTTCTGGCAGGCCGACGTGGACGAGGCCGCCGGCCACCTGGTCCGGGTGATCCGCGAGGTCCGGCCGCAGGTGCTGGTCACCTACGACGAGGACGGCGGCTACGGCCACCCGGACCACATCCAGGCGCACCGGGTCGCCATGCGGGCCCACCGGCTGGCCGCCGACCCGGGCTTCCGCCCCGAGCTCGGCCCGGCCTGGCCGATCGCCAAGGTCTACTGGAACCGGATGCCGGCCGAGGTGCTGGCCGCGGGCCTGCGGGCGGCCGCCGCGCACTTCCCGCGGGTCGCCGAGCCCGCCGACGTCCCCGGGGTGGTCGAGGACGGGGTGATCACCACCGTGCTGGACAACGGCCGCTACGCCGACCGCAAGGCCGCGGCGATGCGCGCGCACGCCACCCAGATCACCGTCTCGGGCGAGTTCTTCGCCCTGAGCAACGGCCTCGGCCAGCCGCTGCTGGCGACCGAGTACTACCAGCTGGTCCACGGCGAGCCCGGCCCCGGCCGACCGGAGTCCGACCTGTTCGCCGGAATCGAGGCGTGATGAACAACCCGCTGCACCTGCTGCTCGGCACCCGCTCCCAGCGGCTCGCCGAACCGCTGCCGTCCCGTGGCGCCCGGATCGCCGGTTACCTGGCGCTCCTCGTGCTGGGCGCGCTGGTCGCGCTCTGCGGTTGTTTCGTGCAGGCCCTGTGGAGCCCGGTCGGCCTGCTGCTCGCGCTGGCGGCCGCCGCCGCGGTCTTCTACGGCGGCCTGCGGCTGACCGGGACCAAGCTCGGCGCCGGGATGCCGCTGATCGGCTGGTTCCTGGTGCTGATGGTGCTGATGGCCCCTCGGCCGGAGGGTGACTTCGTGCTCGCGGCCGGCGTCGACGCCTACGCCTACCTGCTGGGCGGCGCCGTGATCGGGGTGATCTGCGCCACCCTGCCCACCCGGTCGCCGTTCCCGTTCGGCATCCCGCGGCAGCGGGACTGAGCACCGGACGAGATCCCCCGAGGACTCCCCGGATGTCGGCGCACGACGGGCAGTCAGCGCCGTTCGGTCGTAGGGTCAACCGTGCGGAACCGGACGTATCGTCTTCTAACGGAATCAGTTCGCCACTCAGTCGTTCCCAGTATGGTGGTGCCGCAGCATTGTCGGCCGCGCCATACGCCCGGCCGGACGCCCCAGCAACCCGCGGCCGGTGGTCCGACAGCCCCGACCGTGAACCCGGAGCAGAGCAGCATTGAGCAGCCGCGAATCTGACAACGCCCACCCGTCGCCCCGTCGCGGCGGCGCCCCCGGCCGCCGGCCGGGCGAGGGCCCCGACGCCTACCCGTCGGGCACTCCCCCGTACGGGATCCCGGGTCTGGGGAACGGCTTCGGCCAGGACGGCGACCCGTCCTCGGCCCTCGGCCGCGGTTACCGGTTCGAGCCGGCCCAGGCCCCCGCCGACCCCCAGCCGGACGCCCCGAAGACCGAGACCACGCTGACCACCCGAATCTCGATCAACATCCCCGGCTCACGGCCGATCCCGCCGGTCGTGGTCCGAAGCCCCGTCAAACCCGAGGAGCCGGGCGGCGACCCGGACGGGCAGCCGAACCGGCCGCGGCACCGCTCGGGTGCGCCGGCCGAGCCGGTGGTCGGCGTGATGGAGTCGGGCGCGCGCCCCGGCTCCCCGCCGACCCTGCCGCCCGAGTGGCAGACGCCGCCCGGCGGCACCCCGAAGCCGGCCCCCCAGAGGTCGAGCGCGGGGCAGCCGGCCGAGACGGAGTCGACCGGCGAGTGGTTCCGGCCGCGGCAGCGGGTCCGGCCGGAACCGACGCCGGCCGCGGCCCCGGCTCCGGCCCCCGCGGCGGCGCCGGGCTTCGGGAGCGGTTCGCCGTTCCAGGCGCCCGAGCGCCAGCCCGCACCGCCGGCGGCCCCGGCCTTCTCCAACGAGGCCACCCAGCAGATCCCGGTGCCGCGCCCGGCCGAGGCACCGGCCTCGCCGTTCGCCACCGCCGACCACCCGTCCGAGACCCGGCAGCCGTTCGGCGCCCCGTCGGCGGGCTACCCCACGGACCCGTACGCGACCGGGCCCGGCGAGCCGGCCCCGGCGGCCAGCCACGGCGGCCCGTTCCAGGGCGTCCCGAGCGACCCGTACTCGGCCGGCCCCGCCGGCGGCGACGCGTTCGGCAGCGGTCCGGCCGCCAACCGACCCACCGGCACCCCGGGCGCGCCGGGCCGGTTCGCCCGCACCCAGCCGCAGCCCGGCCCGGTCCCCGAGGGCCGCTTCACCGACGGCCGGTTCACCACCGAGTCCGCGACCGACCCCGAGGACACCGAGATCGGCGGCTTCGCCCCGATCTCCGGCGACCCGGCCGAGGCCATACCGGGCCTGCCGGTGGCCGGGATCTACGGCGCCGCACCCGGCCGTGGTGGCACCGCCACCGCGCCGACCGCCGCCCACCCGGCCGATCCGGCGCCGTTCCGCGGCGGCGCCTCCCAGCCGGAGGCCGGCGGAGCGCCGGGCGGCGAGCCCACCGGCCAGTCGGTGCCGGAGGGCGGCCCGACGACCGTCGCGGTCGAGGCCGAGCCGGCCCCCGCCCCGGCGGCGGCCAAGCCGAAGCCCAAGCCCAAGCCGCGGGCCCAGAAGCTGCTGGTCTACGCGGTCGGCGGCGCGCTCTTCGTCGGCGCGGCGGTCTACGGCACCGGCCTGATGCTCAACCAGGCGGACGTCCCGCGCGGCACCACCGTGCTGGGCACCGACATCAGCGGTGACAGCCGCGACCAGGCGGTCCACCTGCTCGACAGCACGGTCGGCAAGATCGGCGAGCAGCCGATGGCGCTGAAGCTCGGCACCCAGCCGGTCTCGCTCGACCCGGCCACCGCCGGCCTGAGCTTCGACACCACGGCCACCGTGGACGGGCTGACCAAGCACAGCTACAACCCGGTGACCGTGATCGGCTCGATCCCCGGCAGCCCCAAGAACGTGCCGCCGGTGGTCAACGTGGACCGGGCCAAGCTGAAGGCCGCGCTGGACAGCCTGGCCGCCCAGCTGTCACAGGGCTTCAAGGAGGGCTACGTCCAGTTCTCCCCCGACGGCACCACGGTCGTGGTCCCGGGTCAGCCCGGCCAGGCGATCGACGACAACTCCGCGGTCAACCAGGTCGTCCAGGCCTACCAGGACCGGGCCGACGGCAAGTCGGACGGCACCATCACGCTGCCCCTGACCGCGGCCCAGCCCAAGGTCACCACCCAGGCCCTGCAGCAGGCCGCGGACGGTCTCGGCAAGGCGATCACCAGCGGCAAGGTGATCGTGGTCGCCGGCAGCAAGAAGTTCCTCTTCGGCAACGTCACGGCCGCCAAGGCCCTCACCCTGGCCCCGGACGACTCGGGCAACATCGGCCCGCAGTGGAACCTGGACGAGCTGGGCAACGCCATGGGCTCGGTCTTCGCCGGGCTCAAGTTCCGTCAGAGCGACGGCACTCTGGCCCCGATCACCCCCCAGGCCGTGGCGGACGCAATCGCCTCCGTGTACGACAAGAACACCACCGCGGACCGCACATTCACGTTCCGCATGTGAGCATGTCAAAAATCGCGTACGAGGCCCCCGGAACCCTCCAGTTCCGGGGGCCTCGACGTCATTCCCGGCGACTTCCCGCCAGTGGCGTGTAACCGACACGACAGTTGGGCAGCTCCTCATCCAATGGATTCCGAAGGGCCCGTTAAAGGGCGACGAATAGTCGCCAATGGCGGCTTCCCGCCAAATCCGTCCGGTATGCGGACACAAAAAACCGCCCGGTAATGCCCTTCAACCACCACAAACCGGACACCGCGATCTACGCGCATCGACCACACAAACAGCAGGACGGTGCGTCCAGATACCGGTGCCACTAAGCCCACGTTACGAACTCATGAACGCGCTATGCCCAGATATGTCCGTTTTCACACGTCTCGTTATGAGGGTGTCAAGTAGGTAGAAGCTACGAAGTGATTGACATTCCAGAACGAAGCCAAAACTGGCTGTCCAGCCACAGAGAAACTCTTGACGTTCGATAAACGAGTTGCGAGAGTCCGTTCGACCAACTTTCTTCTTCGTTGCTGCTGCACAGACCACCGGCGGGAGCTTTCGCACCATGACGACGCCAACTGAGGACACGACTGAGACCGATCCGGTCGTCGTCGAGTCCGCGACGGGGCCGGCCGGCAACAAGCCGGGCGAGTTCCTCGGGCGCACCCCGGGCCAGATTGCCTGGAGCCGCTTCAAGCGCAACCGCATCGGTGTGATCTGCGCCGGGATCGTGATCTTCTACATCCTGGTCGCGATCTTCGCGCCGGTGATCGCCTCGCTCTACGGGAAGTCGCCGTACATCCCCTACGGCACCCGCGACATGAGCCTGCTGGACGACTCGGGCGTGCCGGTCGGCGCCGGCGGCGGGATCAGCAGCCAGTTCTGGTTCGGGCTCACGCCCATCACCGGGTACGACATCTTCACCAAGCTGATCTACGGCATCCGGACCTCGCTCGGGATCGCCCTGCTGATCACCATCGTCTGCGCCGTCCTGGGCATCGTGATCGGTGTCGCGCAGGGTTACCTGGGCGGCCGCTTCGACTACCTGGTCGGCCGCTTCTGCGACCTGCTGCTCGCGATGCCGAGCCAGCTCTTCTTCATCGCCTTCACCCCCGTCGTGCTCAACCTCTTCGTGCCGGCCCAGGACCCCACCCCGACCTACGTCCGGGTCGTCGCGATCGTCCTGGTGCAGGCCGTGCTCGGCTGGATGGCCACCGCGCGTCTGCTCCGCGGCCTGGCCCTCAGCATGCGGGAGCGCGAGTACATCGAGGCCGCGAAGATCGCCGGCGCCTCGCCCTGGCGCATCATCTTCAAGGAGCTGATGCCGAACCTGGCCACCACCATCCTGGTGCAGGTCACCCTGCTCCTCCCGCTGATGGTGACCACCGAGGCCGGCCTCTCCTTCCTCGGCGTCGGCATGGTGGAGCCCACCCCGGACTGGGGCCTGATGTTCCAGGACGCGGCGAACAACTACCAGAACGACCTGACCTACCTGTTCTTCCCGGGTCTCTCCCTCACGATCTTCGCCGTCGCGTTCAACCTCTTCGGTGACGCGGTCCGCGACGCGCTCGACCCGAAGACCATCCGCTAGCCGTTCCACCCCCGCAAGGCAGCACCACCCCCACGCATCACCTGCTGTGCCCCCCAGTCCGGCCACCCCGGGGCAGCGTCGCCCCGCCGGTCCGCGCTGGCTTAGACCCACCTATGACCAGTGACAGGTAGGAACCAATGAGACTTCGCAAGGCAGCACTCATGCCGGCGCTCGTGGCCGTCAGCGCCCTGACGCTGACCGCCTGCGGCGGGGGCAGCGGCAAGGCGGGCGCCCAGGCCAACGTGACGGCCAGCACGCAGACCGTGTCCCTGGGCACCGCGGCCGACTCGCAGGGCCCGGCGAAGCCGGTTCCCGGCGCCCAGTCGGGTGGCACCATCACCGACCTGGAGCCGACCGGTCTGGACTACCTGGACCCGAGCCAGATCTACGAGAACCAGCTCCAGGCCATCAGCTCGCTGTACACCCGCCAGCTGACCAACTACAAGACCGACCCGACCACCGGCAAGACCATCCTGGTCGGTGACATGGCGACCGACACCGGTACGTCCTCGGACGGTGGCAAGACCTGGACGTACACCCTCAAGGACGGCCTGAAGTTCGAGGACGGCACGCCGATCACCTCGAAGGACGTCAAGTACGCCATCGAGCGCCTCTACGCCTCGTACCAGACCAACGGCCCGCTCTACCTGCAGACCTGGCTGTCCGGCCCGAACTACCGTCAGGTCTACCAGGGTCCGTACGGCGGCCAGTCGCTGCCGGACTCGGTCATCGCGACCCCGGACGCGAAGACCATCGTCTTCCACTTCCTGGCCCCGCACGCCGACGCCCCGTACGCGATGGCGGAGCAGGACGCGACCGCGATCGAGGCCTCGAAGGACGACCAGCAGGCGTACAACGCCCACCCGGTCTCGATCGGCCCCTACAAGATCAAGTCGTACACCGCCAACACCGAGCTGGTGCTGGTCAAGAACCCCGAGTGGGACCCGAACACCGACTCGGTGCGCCACCAGTACGCGGACGAGTGGGACATCCAGCTCAACGTCCCGCAGCCGCTGCTGACCCAGCGTCTGATCAACGGCTCCGGCCCGGACAAGGACGCGGTGACCCTGTCGGCCAACGCCGACACGACGCTGATCGACCAGATCGAGAAGACCCCGGACCTGAAGGCCCGCTCGGTCAACCAGTTCCAGCCGTTCGTCGACGTCTACAGCATCAACACCAGCCGCGTCACCGACGTCGCCGTCCGCAAGGCGCTGGCCACGGCCTTCCCGGCCGCGCAGGTGATCCGCCAGGAGGGTGGCGCCGCCGCCGCCGAGGTCGCGGGCAACCTGATGAGCCCGACCATGGCCGGCTGGCAGAAGACCGACCCGCTGGGCATCGCCGCCAACCCGATGGGCGACCCGGCGAAGGCCAAGCAGATGCTGCAGGCCGCGGGCAAGCTCGGCTACCCGATCACCATCGCGTACGCCAACACCACCAAGTGGCAGAACATCACCGCGGTCATCGTCGACCAGCTCAACCAGGCCGGTTTCAAGGCCCAGAGCAAGGACATCGACGCCACCAGCTACTACACGATCATCGGCAAGGTCGACAACGGCTTCGACCTCTACCGCACCGGGTGGGGCGCCGACTGGCCGGTCGGTTCGACCGTCATCCCGCCGACCCTGGACGGCCGGCAGGTCGCCGACGGTTCGAACAACTACTCGCACCTGAACGACCCGGCGATGGACGCCCAGATGGACCAGATCAACAGCGTGGCGGACGTCAACCAGGCCGCCCCGCAGTGGATGGCCCTCGCTGACAAGATCCTCTCCACCGACGTGCCGCAGATCCCGTACGCCTACGACAAGCTCTTCAGCATCTACGGTGCGGGCGTGGGCGGCGTGGCGTACAGCCCGGCCGTCGGCGCGCTGGACCCGTCCAGCATGTACGTCAAGTAAGCACCGGACCCGGAGCGGTCCTCCGGACCGCTCCTCCCGGGTAGGGCCACCCCGAATCGGGTGGCCCTACCCGGGCCACGTGCCGATCACCCGCAACCCGGGTGTCGCACTCTCCACGACGTGGCCGCCGCAGGCGCCCTCACTCGGAAGAGCTCATCCCCATGTTCCGATTTCTCGTCCGCCGGGCGCTCGGCGCGATCGTCATTCTCTTCTTGCTGATCGCCCTGACGTACTTCGCGTTCTTCTCACTCCCGACCGATCCGGCGCAGCTCGCCTGCTCCAAGACCTGCACCCCGCAGTTGCTGGAGCAGATCCGGATCAACATGCACCTGAACCAGCCGATCTACGTGCAGTTCTGGGACTACCTCAGCGGCCTGTTCGTCGGCCACAACTACGGCACGGACATCGGCCAGTGCGCCGCGCCCTGCTTCGGCTACTCGTACAACGTCCACCAGTTCGTCTGGCCGCGCATCGAGGCCAGCTACCCGGCGACCTTCGTGCTCGCCATCGGTGGTGCCGTCTGCTTCCTGACCATCGGTGTCGGCCTGGGCATGATCTCCGCCTGGAAGCAGGGCGGCATCATGGACCGGATCGCCAGCTCGATCTCGCTGGTCGGCCAGTCCACCCAGATCTACTTCCTCGGCCCGCTGGCCATGGGGCTGTTCGTCACCAACCTGGGCTGGCTGCCGCAGCCCTCCTACGTGGCGATCAGCCAGGACCCCTGGGGCTGCTTCATGGGGATGCTCCTGCCCTGGCTGGTCATGTCGGTGATCTTCTGGTCGAACTACACCCGCCAGGTCCGCTCGCTGATGCTGGAGCAGCTCTCCGAGGACCACATCCGGGCCGCCCGGGCCAAGGGCATGTCGAGCGGCTACGTCTGGTGGCGCTACGCCCTGCGCGGTGCGATGGCCCCGATCATCACGATCTTCGGTATCGACCTCGGCGCGGTGTTCTCCGGCGCGGTGGTCACCGAGTTCACCTTCGGCATCCACGGCCTCGGCTTCCTCGCCGTCGACTCGGTCCGTCAGAACGACCTCTACCTGGAGCTGGGCGTACTGATCTTCAGTGCGGCGGCGATCATCGTCTTCAACATCGTCGTCGACGCGGCCTACGCTCTCCTCGACCCCCGGGTCCGGCTGGGATGACCTCCTCCACCGCGCCCCTGCCAGTTCCGCACCACCCCGCTTTCGAGGAGATCCGACCGTGAGCACCCTCACCAAGTCCGAGGCCGCCCCCGCACCGCAGGCCAGCGACGTGTTCCTCTCGGTGCGTGACCTGCGTGTCCGGTTCCGCACCGAGGACGGCATCGTCAACGCCGTCAACAACCTCACCTTCGACATCGAGCGGGGCAAGACCCTCGGCATCGTCGGTGAGTCGGGCTCCGGGAAGTCCGTCTCCAACCTGGCCGTGATGGGCCTGCACAACCCGAAGAACACCACCATCGAGGGCTCGATCAAGCTCGACGGCCAGGAGCTGCTCGGCTGCTCGCAGAAGGAGCTGGAGAAGCTCCGCGGCAACGCGATGGCGATGATCTTCCAGGACGCGCTGGCCGCGCTCTCGCCCTACTACACGATCGGCCGGCAGATCTCCGAGCCGTTCATGAAGCACACCGGGGCGAACAAGAAGGAGGCCCGCGAGCGGGCCGTCGAGATGCTGGCCAAGGTCGGCATCCCGCAGCCGCAGACCCGGGTGGACGACTACCCGCACCAGTTCTCCGGCGGTATGCGCCAGCGCGCGATGATCGCCATGGCGCTGGTCTGCGACCCCCGGCTGCTGATCGCCGACGAGCCGACCACCGCGCTCGACGTGACCGTCCAGGCGCAGATCGTCGACCTGCTGAAGGACCTCCAGCAGGAGTTCGGCACCTCGATCATCTTCATCACCCACGACCTCGGCGTGATCCGCGAGATCGCCGACGACGTGCTGGTGATGTACGCGGGCCGGGCGGTCGAGCGCGGCACCATGCGCGAGGTGCTCAAGTCCTCCCAGCACCCGTACGGCTGGGGCCTGCTCAGCTCGATCCCGCGGATCAACGCCTCGGTGGACATCCCGCTGGAGCCGATCCCGGGCACCCCGCCGAGCCTGCTGAACCCGCCGACCGGCTGCGCGTTCCACCCCCGCTGCGCGTACCGTGAGCTGGTCGCCGACGACAAGTGCGTGACCGATCGTCCCGCGCTGGAGATCGCCAACGGACACCTGTCGGCCTGCCACCTCACCCCCGCGCAGAAGCAGTCCATCCTCACCGAGCAGATCCTGCCCCGGCTGAGCAGCTGAGCCTCGGTAAAGGAGCCAAGGAAATCCCATGAGCGCAGAGCAGACTCTGACCGAGCCGGCCGCCAAGGCCCCGGCCCCCGGCACCCCCCTGCTGGAGGTCGACGGCCTCACCAAGCACTTCCCGGTGATGGGCGGCTTCCCGTTCAAGCGCCAGGTCGGTGCCGTCCAGGCGGTCGACAACGTGACCTTCAACGTCGGCGTGGGCGAGAGCCTCGGCCTGGTGGGCGAGTCCGGCTGCGGCAAGTCGACCACCGGCCGGCTGCTCACCCGGCTGCTGGAGCCGACCGGCGGGTCGGTCAAGTACCTGGGTCAGGACATCACGCACGCCTCCCGCAAGCAGCTGGCGCCGATCCGGTCCGAGATCCAGATGATCTTCCAGGACCCGTACGCCTCGCTGAACCCGCGGCACACGGTCGGCACCATCATCTCCGGCCCGATGGAGATCAACGGGATCAACCCGCCCGGCGGCCGGGAGGCCCGGGTCAAGGAGCTCCTGGAGACCGTCGGTCTCAACCCGGAGCACTACAACCGCTTCCCGCACGAGTTCTCCGGCGGCCAGCGCCAGCGGATCGGAGTGGCCCGGGCGCTCGCGCTCAACCCGAAGCTGATCGTCGCGGACGAGCCGGTCTCGGCGCTGGACGTGTCGATCCAGGCGCAGGTCGTCAACCTGCTGCAGCGGCTGCAGCGGGAGCTCGGCATCGCCTTCGTCTTCATCGCGCACGACCTGTCGATCGTGCGGCACTTCTCGCAGCGCGTCGCGGTGATGTACCTGGGCAAGGTCGTCGAGATCGCGGACCGCGACTCGCTGTACGAGCGGCCGCGCCACCCGTACACCCACGCCCTGCTGTCGGCGGCTCCGGACGCCGACCCGGACAACCTCTCCACCGAGCGGATCCGGCTGACCGGTGACGTCCCGTCGCCGCTCAACCCGCCGTCCGGCTGCCGCTTCCGCACCCGCTGCTGGAAGGCGCAGGAGAAGTGCTCGACGGAGGAGCCGCCGCTGATCCAGCTCGGTGGCAGCACCGAGGGTCACCTGACCGCCTGCCACTTCCCCGAGGACGGCGACGCCGCCACCCGGCGGGTCGAGGCCTCCCGCGCCAAGAAGCCGGCCGCCGCCGCGGAGGACGCGGCGGAGGACTGAGTCGGTCCCTGGAACGCCGTGGGGGGGGGGGGGGGGGGGGTGGGGGGGGGGGGGGGGGGGGGGGGGGGGGGGTGGGGGGGGGGGGGGGGGGGGGGGGT
>NZ_JBVHLF010000055.1:0-20052 GCF_055559155.1 Kitasatospora sp. NPDC024654 | reverse complement strand
TTGGCGGTTCACCCCCCCCCACACAAAACACCCACCCCCCCCCGGGGAGGACGTGTTGGGGCCCCCCTCCCCCCCCCCCCCCCTACTCCCCCCCCCCCCCCCCCCCCCCCCCCCACGGCGTTTCAGGAGTCCTCGCCCGTTTCGGGTGTGCCCTGCCCGCGCTCACGCTCCGCGGCGCCCGGCTCGATCTCGCGCTCCGCGGCGCCCGGCTCGATCTCGCGCTCCGCCGCGCCCTGCCCGCTCTCGCGCTCCGCCGCGCTCTGCTGGATCTCGCGCTCCGCCGCGAAGTGACACGCCGAGTCGTGCGCCGCCGCCCCCGAGAGCCACCCCGGGACCGCGAGCAGCGGGACCTCGGTCGCACAGCGTTCCCGGGCCTTCCAGCAGCGGGTGCGGAACCGGCAGCCGGACGGCGGATTCGCCGGCGACGGTACGTCCCCGGTCAGCACGATCCGCCCCCGGCCACCGCCGGAGAGCGCCGCCTCCCGCGCCGCCGGGTCCGGCACCGGCACCGCGGAGAGCAGCGCCTGGGTGTACGGGTGCGTCGCGTGCTCGTAGATCTCCAGGTCCGTCCCGATCTCCACCAGCTTCCCCAGGTACATCACCCCCACCCGGTCCGAGATGTGCCGCACGATCGAGAGGTCGTGCGCGATGAAGATGTACGACAGCCCGAACTCCCGCTGCAACTGCTCCAGCAGGTTGATCACCTGGGCCTGCACCGACACGTCCAGCGCCGAGACCGGTTCGTCGCAGATGATCACCTCCGGCTTGAGCGCCAGCCCCCGGGCGATCCCGATCCGCTGCCGCTGACCGCCGGAGAACTGGTGCGGATACCGGTTGAGGTACTCCGGGTTCAGCCCGACCACGTCCAGCAGGTCCTGCACCGCCTTGCGCCGGTCGCCCTTCGGTGCCACCTCCGGGTGGATCTCGAACGGCTCCCCGATGATGTCGCCGACCGTCATCCGCGGGTTCAGCGAGGTGTACGGGTCCTGGAAGACCATCTGGATGTTGCGCCGGACCGCCTTCAGCCGGGCCCCGGAGAGCCGGGAGATCTCCTCGCCCTTGTACCGCACCGAGCCCGCGGTGGCCGGTTCCAGGTTCATCAGTACCTTGGCCAGCGTCGACTTGCCGCAGCCGGACTCCCCCACCAGCCCCAGGGTCTCGCCCTTCGCCAGCTCGAAGGAGACCCCGTCCACCGCCCGCACCGCACCGACCTGCTTCTTGAAGACCACCCCCCGGGTCAGCGGGAAGTGCTTGACCAGGTCGCTGACCTGCAGGATCGGCTCGCCGCCGCAGACCGTCCGGGCGAAGGCCGGCACCGCCGAGCGAGCCGCGCCGAGCGCGGTGGCGCCGTCAGCCATGGAGGGTCTCCTTCCAGAAGTGGCAGGCGCTGGCCCGGCCCGGCAGCGGGCTCCCGTCGTCCTCGGTCACCTGGTACAGCGGCGGGAGGGTGGTCCGGCAGAGGTCCTGCGCCCGCGGGCAGCGCGGGCTGAACGGGCAGCCCGGCGGGATCCGCAGCAGGTTGGGCGGCAGGCCCTTGATCGCGTAGAGCTCCCGGCCCTTCCGGTCCAGCCGCGGGATCGAGTCCAGCAGGCCCCGGGTGTAGGGGTGGGCCGGGCGGGCGTACAGCTCGCGCACCGGCGCGGACTCCACGATCCGCCCGGCGTACATCACCGCGATCTTGTCCGCGACGTCCGCCACCACGCCCAGGTCGTGGGTGATCAGGATCAGGCCCATCCGGTACTCGGCCTGCAGCTCGGCGAGCAGGTCCATCACCTGCGCCTGCACGGTGACGTCCAGCGCGGTGGTCGGCTCGTCCGCGATGATCAGGTCCGGCTCCAGGGCCAGCGCCATCGCGATCATGATCCGCTGTCGCATGCCGCCGGAGAACTGGTGCGGGTAGTCCCCCACCCGCTGCGCCGCCGCCGGGATCCGCACCCGTTCCATCAGCGCCACGGCCTTCGCCCGGGCGTCCTTGCGGGAGAGCCCGCGGTGCACCCGGAACAGCTCGCCGAGCTGGGCGCCGACCGTGTGCACCGGGTTGAGCGCGGAGAGCGCGTCCTGGAAGACCATCGCCAACTGCGACCCGCGGATCCGGCGGCGCTCCTCCTGGCCGAGGGTCAGCAGGTCGCGGCCCTTGAAGAGGATCCGCCCGCCGGTGACGAAGCCGGGCGGGCTGTCCAGGATGCCCATCACGGCCTGCGCCGAGACGGACTTGCCGGAGCCCGACTCGCCCAGGATGGCCAGCGTCTCGCCGGCCCGGACCGAGTAGTCGACGCCGTTGACCGCCTTGGCCACCCCGTCCCGGGTGCGGAACTCCACGTGCAGCCCGCGCACGTCGAGCAGCGGGGCGTCCGGATCGACCGCGCCGGCCGCCGCCCGGGGGTCGGTCCGTTCTGCGCTCACGCTGGTACTCATGGCCCGCCCTCTCTCAGCGCAGCTTGGGGTCGAGCGCGTCGCGGACCGCGTCGCCCAGCATGATGAACGCCAGCACGGTGATGCTCAGCGCCCCCGCCGGGAAGAGCAGCATGTGCGGCGCGTTGCGGAAGGTGTCCGAGGCCGAGGAGATGTCGATGCCCCAGGAGACCGTCGGTGGCTTGAGCCCCACTCCGAGGAAGCTCAGGGTGGCCTCCAGCGAGATGTAGGTGCCCAGCGCGATGGTCGAGACGACGATGATCGGCGCGACCGCGTTCGGCAGGATGTGCCGCAGCATCAGCCGGCCGCTGCCCGCCCCGAGCGCCCGGGCCGCCGTCACGTAGTCCTGCTGTTTGGCGGTGATGACGGCACCGCGGGCGATCCGGGCGATCTGCGGCCAGCCGAGCACCACGATGAACGCCACCACGATCCAGATCGACTGGCCGGGGATGACCGAGAGGAAGACCAGCCCGCCGAGCAGGATCGGGATGCCGAAGAAGACGTCGGCGATCCGCGAGATGACCGAGTCGAACCAGCCGCCGAAGAAGCCGGCCAGGCCGCCGAGCACGGTGCCGGCGAGGGCCGAGCCCGCGGTGGCGCAGACGCCGACGGTGATCGAGGCCCGGGCGCCGTGGACCGTCCGGGCGTACACGTCGCAGCCCTGGGTGTCGAAGCCGAACGGGTGGCCCGCGGCGGGCCCCTCCTGCGACCGGAAGAGGTCGCACTTCAGCGGGTCGGTGGAGGTGAGCAGGCCGGGCCAGATCGCCATCAGCAGCAGGAAGAGGATCAGCACCCCGGAGACCAGGAAGACCGGGTTGCGCCGCAGGTCGCGCCAGGCGTCCTGCCAGAGGCTGCGCGGCTCCATCCGCTGGTCGCCGGCCGGGGCCTCGGGATGGTCCGTCAACCGCTCCGCCTTGATTAAAGTCTGACCTTCCATGGTGCCGAGGTCGAAGGTGCGGTTCTCGATCGCGCTCGGCATCTCCTCGGCCTCGGTGCCGGCGTCCGCGAGCGGGTCCGACTCGGAGTACCGCTCCTGGTCAGGCATACCGGATCCTCGGGTCCAGGACCGCGTAGAGCAGGTCGACGAGCAGGTTGGCCGCCAGGAAGACGATCACCAGCACGGTCACGAAGCCGACCACGGTGTTGCTGTTCTGCCGGACGATACCCTGGTAGAGGTAGAAGCCCACGCCGTGGATGTTGAAGATCCGCTCGGTCACCAGCGCGCCGCCCATCAGCGCGCCCAGGTCGGTGCCGAGGAAGGTGACCACCGGGATCAGCGAGTTGCGCAGCAGGTGGTTGACCACCACCCGGCGCCGGGGCAGTCCCTTGGCCACCGCGGTGCGCACGTAGTCCGCCCGGGAGTTCTCCGCGACGGTGGTCCGGGTGAGCCGGGCGACGTACGCCAGCGAGACCGAGGCGAGCACCAGACCGGGCAGCAGCAGCGACTGCAGGTTCAGCTCCTCGCCGGCGGTGGCCGGCAGGATCCCCCACTTCACCCCGACCAGGTACTGCAGCACGTAGCCGGTGACGAAGGTCGGGATCGAGATCACGATCAGGGTGAGGGCGAGCACCGTGCTGTCCGCCAGCCGGCCCCGGCGCAGGCCGCTGAGCAGCCCGAGCGCGATGCCGAGGACCACCTCGATGACGAAGGCCACCGCGGTGAGCCGGAGCGTGGTCGGGTAGGCGGAGGCCAGCAGCGAGGTCACCGGCTGGCCGCTGAAGGTGGTCCCGAAGTCCCAACGGAACAGGTTGCCCATGTACTTGACGTACTGCAGCCAGAGCGGGTCGTTGAGGTTGTACTCGGCTCTGATCTGCGCCGCGACCGCCGGGTCGGGCGCCTTGTCACCGAAGAGCGCGTTGACCGGGTCGCCCAGCGCGTGCACCATGACGAAGATCAGGAAGGTGGTCCCGATGAACACCGGGATCATCTGGAGCAGCCGCCTGATGACGTAACGTCCCATTGTCGTCGGCTACTTGACGGTGACGTTGGTGTAGACCGGGACACTGAACGGGTCGAGCATCACGTTCGAGACCCGGGACGACCAGCCGGCCGTGCCGTTCTGGTACCAGAGCGGGATCGCCGGCATGTCGGTCACCAGCAGCTTCTCCGCGTCCTGGAAGACGCTGACCGCCGTGCCCTGGTCGGGCTCCGCGTTGGCCTTGTTGACCAGCGCGTCGAACTGCGGGTTGCCGTAGTGCGAGTCGTTGGAGGAGGCGCCGGTGGTGAAGATCGGCTGCAGGAAGTCCTGGATCAGCGGGTAGTCCATCTGCCAGCCGGTCCGGAACGGCCCGGTCATCTGCTTGCCGGTGATCTGGTTGCGGAAGTCGGCGAAGGTGCCGACCGGCCGCCCGACGCACGAACTCGTGTTGCCCATCGTGTTGTTGATGCTGTTGCAGACCGCGTCGACCCACTCCTTGTGCGGGCCGTCGGCGTTGTAGCTGATGCTCAGCTGGCCGCCGGGGAACCCACCGCCCTGCTGGATCAGCGCCTTGGCCTTGGCCGCGTCGTAGGTGCAGGCGTCCCCGCAGAGGCCCTCCTTGAAGCCGCCGGAGTCACCCAGCACCGGGGAGGTCCAGTCGGTGGCCGGGGTGCGGGTGCCGTTGAAGACCACCTTGGTGATGGCGGCCCGGTCGATCGCCATCGAGATGCCCCGGCGGACCATCGCCCCGTTGTTCCCGCTCCACTGCGGCTGGTTGAGCGGGAACGAGAGGGTCTGGTTGATGCCCGCCGGCTGGTTCAGGTAGCGGCCGTCGAGGTCGGTCTGGACGGTCTTCAGCGCGCTGTTCGGCAGGCCGTTGTCGATGTCCAGGTTGCCCGAGAGCAGGTCGGCGTAGGCGGCGTTGGTGTCGGTGTAGACCTTCAGGTTGATGCCGCCGTTCTGCGGCTTGTTGGTCCCGCCGTAGCCCGGGTTGGGCCGCAGCTGCATCTGCTGGCTGCGGGTCCACGAGGTGATCTGGTACGGGCCGTTGCCGATCGGCTTGTTGAGGTAGCCCGCGTGGTCGCTGAAGAACGCCCGGGGCAACGGGAAGTAGGCGGTGTAGCCGAGGGTCTGCGGCCAGGTGGAGAACTTCTGGCTCAGCGCGACGGTGAAGGTGTTGTCGTCGACCACCTTCAGACCCGACATGGTCTGCGCGGTGGGCGAACCGGAGGCCGGCGCCACGTCGTCGTAGCCCTGGACGTACTGGAAGAAGCTGGCGTTGACCTGCTTGTTGGTGATCAGCGCGCCGTAGTTCCAGGCGTCCACGTAGGAGCTCGCGGTGACCGGGGTGCCGTCGCTGAACCGCCAACCGGGCTTGAGCTTGACGGTCCAGTTCTGCTGGTCGGCGGTGGTGATCGAGTCGGCGTTGGCGTTGTAGGCCTTGCTGGTCCTGGGGTCGTACCCGACCAGCCCGGTGAAGATCATGCCCTCGACCGCGCCGCCGTTCACCTCGTTGGTGTTGGCCGGTTCCAACGGGTTCTGCGGATCGCCCCACCAGGCCTGCACGACGCCGTCGGCGCCCCCGCTGCCGCCGGGCCCGTTCTTGCTGCTGCACCCGCTGACCGCCACGGCCACCGCGGTGGTGGCGATCACTGCCCAGCGCACTCGGGCGGCTGCGGGCATGGGGGACCTCCTCCGGGATGTGCGTCACCTCACATCCCATCAGAAGTGCCCGCCTCCACCGCCGCACCCGGGGTGCGCCGGCGGGGTGGGGCGCTACCGCCGAACGGGTAGAGCGCCGTCGGCCGGCTCCCCACCAGGGGAAGCCGGCCGACGGAACGAGCTGACGGAGGTCAGTTCTTCTTGGCGCGCGAGGCGGCGCGACCGCGGTCCTTCTGGTCCAGGACGACCTTGCGGATGCGCACGGTCTCCGGGGTGACCTCGATGCACTCGTCGTCGCGGCAGAACTCCAGCGACTGCTCCAGCGAGAGCTTGCGCGGCGGCACGATGGACTCCGCCACATCGGCCGTGGAGGAGCGCATGTTGGTGAGCTTCTTCTCCTTGGTGATGTTGACGTCCATGTCGTCCGAGCGCGAGTTCTCGCCGACGATCATGCCCTCGTAGACCTCGGTGCCCGGGTCGCAGAAGAGCACGCCGCGCTCCTGCAGGTTGGTCATCGCGAAGGCGGTCACCACGCCGGCCCGGTCGGCCACCAGCGAGCCGTTGTTGCGGGTGCGCAGCTCGCCGAACCACGGCTCGTGGCCCTCGAAGATCGAGTGCGCGATGCCGGTGCCGCGGGTCTGGGTGAGGAACTCGGTGCGGAACCCGATCAGGCCGCGGGACGGGACGATCCACTCCATCCGGATCCAGCCGGAGCCGTGGTTGGTCATCGTCTCCATCCGGCCCTTGCGGGTCGCCATCAGCTGGGTGATCGCGCCCAGGTGCTCCTCGGGGGAGTCGATGGTCATCCGCTCGATCGGCTCGTGGGTCTTGCCGTTGATCTCCTTGGTGACCACCTCGGGCTTGCCGACGGTCAGCTCGAAGCCCTCCCGGCGCATGGTCTCGACCAGGATCGCCAGCGCCAGCTCGCCACGGCCCTGGACCTCCCAGGCGTCCGGGCGCTCGGTCGGCAGCACGCGCAGCGAGACGTTACCGACCAGCTCGCGGTCCAGGCGGTCCTTGACCAGGCGGGCGGTGACCTTGTGGCCCTTGCCGCCCTTGCCGACCAGCGGCGAGGTGTTGGTGCCGATGGTCATCGAGATGGCCGGCTCGTCCACCGTGATCAGCGGCAGCGCGATCGGGTTCTCCGGGTCGGCCAGGGTCTCGCCGATCATGATCTCCGGGATGCCGGCGACCGCGCAGATGTCACCCGGGCCCGCCTTCTCGGCCGGCTTGCGGGTGAGCGCCTCGGTCATCAGCAGCTCGGTGATGCGGACGTTCTGGATCGAGCCGTCACGCTTGATCCACGCGACGGTCTGGCCCTTCTTGAGCTCGCCCTGCTCGACCCGGAGCAGCGCGATGCGGCCGAGGAAGTTGTCGGCGTCCAGGTTGGTGACGTGCGCCTGGAGCGGGGCCTCGTCGTCGTAGACCGGGGCCGGGACGGTCTCCAGCAGGGTGGAGAAGAACGGCTCCAGGCTGTCGCTGTCGGCCGGGACGGTGCCGTCCTCCGGCTTGGTCAGCGAGGCCACGCCGTCACGGGCGCAGGCGTAGACGATCGGGAACTCGATCTGCTCCTCGGTGGCGTCCAGGTCGAGGAAGAGGTCGTAGGTCTCGTTGATGACCTCGTCGATCCGGGAGTCCGGACGGTCGGTCTTGTTGATGCACAGGATGACCGGCAGCTTGGCGGTCAGCGCCTTGCGCAGCACGAAGCGGGTCTGCGGCAGCGGGCCCTCGGAGGCGTCCACCAGCAGGACGACCGCGTCCACCATCGACAGGCCGCGCTCGACCTCACCGCCGAAGTCGGCGTGGCCGGGGGTGTCGATGATGTTGATGGTGATCGGCGCGCCACCGTCCTTCGGGTGGTACTTGACCGCGGTGTTCTTCGCGAGAATGGTGATGCCCTTCTCGCGCTCCAGGTCGTTCGAGTCCATCATGCGGTCGTCGAGGTGCTGGTGCGCGGCGAAGGCACCGGCCTGCTTGAGCATCGCGTCAACCAGGGTCGTCTTGCCGTGGTCGACGTGGGCGACGATAGCTACGTTGCGGATGTCGTTGCGCGTGGGCATGCGGAGCGAACTCTCCCGGAGTCGTGGGTTACGGCGCCCCGGCTGCGGCCTGCTGGCCGCCCATTCCCTTACCGGTCCACCCGCCGGGCAGGACATGCCTCGGCTGGTCCTATGGTACGTGTCCCGGCCAAGAGTGGCGGATTCGGGCAGGTCACCCCGGTCTCCGGCGGCTCAGTGCCGGAATCCCAGATCCTGGAAGCGCGGCCAGCCGAAGCCGTAGGCGCCCACCCCGGCCACCCCGTCACGGACCGCGACCAGCTCGGGACGCTGGAAGAGCGGGACCGAGTGGCCCAGCTGCCAGATCCGGGCGTCGGCCTGCTGGAGGATCTTCAGCCGGGCCTTCTGGTCGGCCTCGCCGGCCGCCCGGTCGAACAGTCGGTCGATCTCCTCGGTGCCGGTGCCGCCGTAGTTCAGCGCGTTCGTGGGCCGGCCGTCCACACCCGGGCGGGGCTTGGCGTAGACCGCGCGCTCGTCCTCCGCCGGGAACGCGGCGGCCGGCCAGGAGAACAGCGCGAGGTCCCAGTCCCGCCCGGCCAGCTGGTCGTGGAAGCTGTCGGCCGGGGCGGCCTCCGGGTGGACCGCGATCCCGGCCGGGGCCAGGCCGGCCACCAGGGCTTCGGCCGCGCGGTGGGCGGTGGCGGAGCCGTCCGGGTAGAGCAGGTTCAGGTCCAGGTGCAACTGCTTGGCGGTCGCCGCGAGCGCGCCGCTGTTGTCCTGGTAGCCCTCCTGGTCGGCCATCAGCAGGTGGTTGCCGAGCGGGACGACCGGCAGGCCGAGCGGGCGCAGCGCGGCCTCGGCCACCGCACGGCGGTCCACCGCGGCGGCCACCGCGCGCCGCACGGCCGGGTCGGCGAGCGGGCCGTGCACGCCGTTCAGGGTCAGCTGGGTGAACGCCGCGGCCGCCGCCCGGTGCAGGGTGATCCCGGGCAGCGACTCGACGCGCTTGAGCGCCCGCGCCGAGGAGTCCACCGCGTCGGCCGACTGCGCGGCGCCCGGGCGGTCGATGACCCCCTCCACCGCGGCGACGTCCACGGCGCCCTTGCTCAGCGCGTCCAGCCGGTCGGACGTGGCCAGGAAGTCGATCCCGTCGACCTTCGCCGGCGCACCCCACCAGTGCGGGTTGCGCACCAGCGAGGCGCGGCCTTCCTTGGCGTCCAGCGACTTCAGCACCAGCGGGCCGGCCGAGGCCGGCAGGCCGGCCGCCGGGTAGAGCGGGGCGAACAGGCCGCGCCAGGAGGCGTAGGGCCGCTTGAAGACCACCTTCACCTGGTGCGGCTCGGCACCCGGTCCGACCGAGGCGATCGCCGCGTACCCGGGGTGGGTGGCCTGCCGCGCCTTCCACTGGGCCGCGAAGTCCTCGACCGAGAGCGGCTTGCCGTCGCTCCAGACGGCCTTCGGGTTGAGCCGGTAGGTGACCGTCTGCGGCGCCTGGCCGCCGCCGCTCACCTCGGCGCCGTCCAGGTAGTCCGGATCCGCGGTGGGCCGGCCCCGTTCGTCCACCCGGAACAGGCTGGGCAGCAGGGCGTGCGCGATCAGCGCGTCGTCGGCGGTGGCGGTGGGCCGGAAGACGTCGAGCGAGGCGGAGACCGAGTCCACCGCCCAGCGCAACGTCCCGCCGTCCCGCACCGCCGCCCGGTCACCCGGGCTGAGATCCGAGGCGGACGAGGTGGGCGATTCGGACGGCGGCGTGGCGGTGCACCCCGCCAGCACGCCGAGGGTCGCGGCGGCGGTGAACATGCGGCGCAGGACCGAGAGCGTGGACATGCGTTCCACTGAACTGCACCACCCACACGACGGACTGACGACACGACAATCTGACACCCGGTCGGCCGAGCGAATCCTGTCAGAAGCCTTCCGATGGAATGTGATCAAGGTCACACTCGCAGGATGACCGCAACGACCACGCGCGCCGAGATACCGGAACGCACGCTACGCACCGACCGCTGGTGGCTGCCGCAGCTCACCACCGCGGCCGGCCTGCTGGTCTTCATCGGCTACTCGACCTGGCGGGCCTTCGAGGGGGCGCACTACTACGCGGCGCCCTACGTCTCGCCGTTCTACTCGCCCTGCCTGGCCGCCCGCTGCGTCCCGATGCGCGGCGGCGCCGACTGGGCGGTGGTCGGCGACTGGTGGCGGCTCTCCCCCGCGCTGCTGGTGCTGGTGTTCCCGCTCGGCTTCCGGCTGACCTGCTACTACTACCGCAAGGCGTACTACCGGGCGTTCTGGGCCTCCCCGCCGGCCTGCGCGGTGGGCGAGCAGCACGCCCGCTACACCGGGGAGACCCGGTTCCCGCTGATCCTGCAGAACCTGCACCGCTACTTCTTCTACCTGGCGATCCCGGTGGCCGGGATCCTCACGTACGACGCCGTGCTCGGGTTCCGCAACGCGGCCGGCCAGTGGGGGCACGCCGGCCTGGGCACCCTGGTGCTGCTCGGCAACGTCGCGCTGATCTGGGCGTACACGCTCTCCTGCCACTCCTGCCGGCACATCGTCGGCGGCCGGCTGCGGCACTTCTCCCGGCACCCGGTGCGCTACCGCGCCTGGCAGCTGGTCGGCCGGCTGAACGCCCGGCACATGCAGCTGGCCTGGCTCTCGCTGGCCTCGGTGGGCCTGGCCGACCTGTACGTCTACCTGGTCTCGTCCGGCGCCTTCGCCGACCCGAAGCTCTTCTGAGAGGAGCCTGCATGGACAGCTACGACGTGGTGGTGGTCGGCGCGGGCGGAGCCGGGCTGCGGGCCGCGATCGAGGCGCGCGAGCAGGGCATGCGGGTCGCGGTGATCTGCAAGTCGCTCTTCGGCAAGGCGCACACGGTGATGGCGGAGGGCGGGATCGCCGCCGCGATGGGCAACGTCAACGGCGGCGACGGCTGGCAGGTGCACTTCCGCGACACCATGCGCGGCGGCAAGTTCCTCAACCACTGGCGGATGGCCGAGCTGCACGCCAAGGAGGCGCCGGAGCGGGTCTGGGAGCTGGAGACCTGGGGCGCGCTCTTCGACCGGACCGCGGACGGCCGGATCTCCCAGCGCAACTTCGGCGGCCACGAGTACCCACGGCTCGCCCACGTCGGCGACCGGACCGGGCTGGAGCTGATCCGCACCCTGCAGCAGAAGGTGGTCCAGCTCCAGCAGCGGGACCACCGGGAGACCGGCGACTTCGAGGCCGGGCTCAAGGTCCTCCAGGAGCACACCGTCACCCGGCTGCTGCTCCGCGACGGGAGGATCGCCGGGGTCTTCGGGTACGTCCGGGAGAGCGGGCGGTTCTTCAGCCTGGCCGCGCCGACCGTGGTGCTGGCCACCGGCGGGATCGGGAAGTCGTTCAAGGTGACGTCCAACTCCTGGGAGTACACCGGCGACGGCCACGCGCTGGCGCTGCTGGCCGGCGCCCGGCTGCTGAACATGGAGTTCGTCCAGTTCCACCCCACCGGCATGGTCTGGCCGCCCTCGGTCAAGGGGATCCTGGTCACCGAGTCGGTGCGCGGCGACGGCGGGGTGCTGCGCAACAGCGAGGGCCGCCGGTTCATGTTCGACTACGTGCCCGAGGTCTTCCGCCGCCAGTACGCCGAGACCGAGGCGGAGGCCGACCGCTGGTACACCGACCCGGACACCAACCGCCGCCCGCCCGAGCTGCTGCCCCGCGACGAGGTGGCCCGGGCGATCAACGCCGAGGTCAAGGCCGGCCGCGGCACCGCGCACGGCGGGGTCCACCTGGACGTCTCCAGTCGGCTGCCGGCCGAGGAGATCATCCGCCGGCTGCCCTCGATGCACCACCAGTTCAAGGAGCTGGCGGACGTGGACATCACCCGCGAGCCGATGGAGGTCGGGCCCACCTGCCACTACGTGATGGGCGGTGTCGAGGTGGACCCGGACACCGCGGCCAGCCCGACCGTCCCCGGCCTGTTCGCGGCGGGCGAGGTGGCCGGCGGCATGCACGGCTCCAACCGGCTCGGCGGCAACTCGCTCTCCGACCTGCTGGTCTTCGGTCGCCGGGCCGGACTGCACGCGGCCCGGTACGCGGCAGGACTGACGGACCGTCCAGTGCCCGAGCGAGCCGAGCTGGACGCGGCGGCGGCCGAGGCACTGGCCCCCTTCGACGAGGGCACCGAGAACCCGTACGCGCTGCACCAGGAGCTCCAGCAGACCATGAACGACCTGGTCGGCATCATCCGCCGGGCGGGCGAGATGAAACAGGCGCTGGAGCGCCTCGCCGTGCTGCGCGACCGGGCCGCCCGGCTCTCGGTGGAGGGCCACCGGCAGTTCAACCCCGGCTGGCACCTGGCCCTGGACCTGCGCAACATGCTGCTGGTCTCGGAGTGCGTGGCACAGGCCGCGCTGCTGCGCCGGGAGAGCCGTGGCGGACACACCCGCGAGGACTGGCCCGGGATGGACCGCGACTGGCGCCGGGTCAACCTGGTCTGCGGTCTGGGCCCGGAGGGCGTCCGGGTGGCCCGGCAGGCCAACCCGCCGATCCGGCCGGACCTGCTGGCCCTGTTCGGCCAGGCGGAACTGGCGAAGTACCTCACCCCGGAGGAACTCGCCGAAGCGAGTGACAGGCAGGACGAGCAGCGCGGGCAGGCCGAGCAGGAGGGGGAGGGCCGATGAGCCAGCAGGCCGAGTTCCGCATCTGGCGCGGCGAGGGCGGGCGGGGCGGCTTCGCCTCGTACCAGGTGGAGGTCAACGAGGGCGAGGTGGTGCTCGACCTGGTGCACCGGCTGCAGGCCACCCAGGCGCCCGACCTCGCGGTCCGCTGGAACTGCAAGGCGGGCAAGTGCGGCTCGTGCAGCGCCGAGGTCAACGGGCGGCCACGGCTGCTCTGCATGACCCGGATGTCCACCCTGCCGGCCGGCGAGCCGGTGGTGCTCACCCCGCTGCGGGCCTTCCCCTCGGTACGCGACCTGGTCACCGACGTCTCGTTCAACTACGCCAAGGCCCGCGAGGTGCCGGCCTTCGTGCCGCCGGACGGGCTGGCGCCCGGCGAGTACCGGATGCGGCAGGAGGACGTGCAGCGCTCGCAGGAGTTCCGCAAGTGCATCGAGTGCTTCCTCTGCCAGGACACCTGCCACGCGGTGCGCGACCACGAGGAGAACCACGGCGCGTTCGCCGGACCGCGGTTCCTGATGCGGGTGGCCGAGCTGGACATGCACCCGCTGGACGCCGCCGCCGAGACCGGGCTGGACCGCCGGGCGACCGCCCAGGACGTGCACGGGCTCGGCTACTGCAACATCACCAAGTGCTGCACCGAGGTCTGCCCCGAGCACATCCGGATCACCGACAACGCGCTGATCCCGCTCAAGGAGCGGGTCGCCGACCGCAAGTACGACCCGCTGGTCTGGCTCGGCTCGAAGATCGGGCTGCGCCGGCCGGGGCCGTAGCCGGCGACCGGTCGCCCTGGCCGGCCGCCGCCTCGGTCGGCCAGGGCATCCACGTCGGTCAGGGCGTCAGCTCGAACCAGACGATCTTGCCGTGCGGGGTCCGCCGGCTGCCCCAGCGCTCGGCCAGCAGGCTGACCAGCTGGAGGCCGCGGCCGCCCTCGTCGGTCTCCTGGGCGCGGCGCCGGCGGGGCTGTGCGTAGCCGTCGTCCCAGACCTCGCAGACCACCGTGCTGTCGCGCAGCAACCGCAACCGGATGTCGCCCCGGCCGTGCCGCAGCGCGTTCGTCACCAGCTCGCTGACCAGCAGCTCGGTGGTGTCCACCAGCTCGTCCAGGCCGCGCACCAGCAGCCAGCCGCAGGCCAGTTCGCGGGCCTTGGCGACCGAGGTGGGCTCGGGCGGCAGCCGCCAGTCGCCGACCGCGTCCTCCGGGAAGGCCCGGACCCGGGCCATCAGCAGGGCGATGTCGTCCTCGCCGTGGTGCGGGTCGAGCTCGCTGAGCACCTCGTCGCAGAGCGTCTCCAGCACCGGGGTACCGGCCTGCAGGGCCTTCCGGAAGGCCAGCAGGCCCTCGTCCAGCTGGTGCTTGCGCGACTCCACCAGGCCGTCGGTGTAGAGGCCGAGCAGGGCGCCGTCCGGCAGCACCAGGGTGACCTCCTCGAACGGCTCGCCGCCGACGCCCAGCGGCAGCCCGGGCGGCACGTCCAGCATCCGGGCGACCGGTGTGGGATCGGCGCCGCCGACGGGGCTGAGCAGCACCGGCGGCAGGTGGCCGGCGTTGGCGAAGACGCAGCGCCTGGTCACCGCGTCGAAGACGGCGTAGACGCAGGTGGCCAGGTAGACCTCGGGGGCGTCGCCGCCGGCCGGCTGGGCCGGCTTGCCGTAGCCGGTCAGCGTGGTCGGGCCCGGGTCGCCCAGCCCGCGGGCGATCTCGTCCAGCGCGCCGAGCACCTCGGCCGGCTCCAGGTCGAGCATCGCCAGCGTCCGCACCGCGGTGCGCAACTGACCCATCGCCACGGCGGCCCGCAGCCCACGGCCCATCACGTCGCCGATCACCAGCGCGGTGCGGTGGCCGGGCAGCGGGATCACGTCGAACCAGTCGCCGCCGACCTCGGTGTTGTTGTTGCTCGGCCGGTAGCGGCAGGCGATCTCCAGCCCGGCGGCCTCCGGGTTGCCGGGGGGCAGCAGGCTGCGCTGGAGGATCAGCGCGCGCTCGTGCTCGCGGCGGTAGAGCCGGGCGTTGTCGACGCAGACCGCGGCGCGGGCGGCGATCTCCTCGGCGATCGCGACGTCCCGGGCGTCGAAGGGCTCGCTGCCGATCGCCCGGGAGAGCTGGATCAGGCCGAGCACGACGTCCCGGGCGACCAGCGGCACCACCAGGGTGCTGCGCAGCAGCGGGTCCGGGCCGGGCTCGGGGATGGCGCTGCGGCCGGTCCGCAGCGCCCTGGCGTGCGGCGAGCGCGGCGGGTAGCAGAGCGTCCCGCCGGCCTCCGCGGTGGGCAACTGGGCGTCGGTGGGGAGGGCTTCACCACCCAGCACCGAGGCGGCACCACCGACCACCGAGGAGACCGCCACCCGGCGCAGCTCGCCGCTGCCGTCGTAGGGCGCGCCGTACGGTCCGGGGCCGGTGGGGCTGAGCGAGGGGCCGCTCTCGCCGGAGAGCAGCGCCGAGTACAGGTCGACCGTGGCCAGGTCGCAGAACTGCGGGACCACCACGTCGAGCAGTTCCTTGGCGGTGGTCTCCAGGTCGAGGGTCGAGCCGATGTGCGCGCTGGCCTCGTTGACCAGGGCGAGGTTGCGCCGGACGCCGGCCGCCTCGCGCTCGGCCACATGCCGGCTGGTGACGTCCTGCACCTGGCCGGCCACGCCCATCGGGCGCTCGCCGGGGCCGGAGAGCCGGTAGAGCGAGATCGCCCAGCGGCGGTTGCCGTCCCGGGTCGGCACCGCGCCACTGAACCGCAGGTCCACCACCGGGTCGCCGGTGTCCAGCACCTGACGCAGCGCCGCCTGCAGGCGCTCGGCCTCGGAGGCCGAGAAGAGGTCGTGCGGGGTGAGGCCCTCCAGCCCCTCGGGCTCGACGCCGACCGCCTCGGCGAAGGCCCGGTTCACCCGTTGCAGCTTGAGCTGCCGGTCGAAGAGGAAGAAGCCGCTCGGGGTCTGCCCGAAGACCGCCTCGGAGGCGGCCAGGTCGGTCTCGATCCGGCGGAGCTTGCCCAGGTCGACGGCGAGACAGAGCGCGCCGGGGCTGCCGTCGGCCGTCGGGTCGCCGTCGGCCACGGTGGGGCCGTCCCGGTCGGCGCGGTCGGCCTCCCGGCCGGAGCCGGTGGCGGGCATCAGGTAGACCTCGGCCAGGCCCTCCGCGCCCTCGCGGTCCCGGTACGGGACGGTGCCGACCCACTCCTCGCCGGCCAGCGTCCGCGCCAGCCGCTCCCGGCCGCGCCGCCACAGCTCGCGCGGGACCAGGGTGGTCACCGGGTCGGCGCCGACCACCTCGGCGGCCGGCAGCTCGAAGAAGTCGGCGGCCCGGTCGCTCCACTGGCTGATCCGGCCGTCCGGACCGATCGCGAAGGTGGCGACCCGGATGTACTCGTAGATCGACCCCGGATCGCTGTGGCCCCAACGGGACCGGTCCGGGGCCTGGCCCGAAACGGTGGCGGCGGCGGGATCCGCGGGCGGCGGGACCGTCTCCGCGGCACCGCCGGCCCTGGCGCCCGGCTGCCCGGGTACGGCGGCATGGCCACCACCAGTCAGCGCTTCCCGCGCCGGCATGCTGTTCAAGGACCGACCCCTCCAACCCGCGCCCATCCGGATGTCGAGAGAACCGAGTATTCATCATCCGGGGGCAGGCGCACACGCCCGCGACATCACAACATCAAATCGAGGGAAGGAATTTGTTCCCAACCCCGCACCACCAGCCTGCCACGTTCGCGCCCCTGGTCCACACCCGTGCGCCCGCCATCATCTTGACATGAACGGGTCTTCACGGACTCCCAGGCCGATCCCCACCTTTCGATTGTTCGTACGATCAATCCGTTCGCATCATTCCCAGGCCGGTTCCCTACCCGGGAATGGCCCGCCGACTCCCACCCGCCACCGCGTCCCGACCCAGTGGCCCGACGCAGTGGCCCGGCCCAGTGGCCCGGCCCAGTGGCCCGGCTCAACCGCCCAGCTCCTGCTCGAACCAGACCACCTTGCCCATCCCCTCCGCGCGGGCGCCCCAGCGCAGCGCCAGGCTGCGGACCAGCTCCAGGCCACGACCGCCCTCGTCCGCCGCGGCGGCGTGCCGCTCCCGCGGCGGGTCGGGCAGCGGGTCGGAGATCTCCACCAGCAAGGTGTCACCGAGCGTCAGCCGTACCCCGATCGGCGCGCTGGCGTACCGGACCGAATTGGTGACCAGCTCGCTCACCAGCAGCTCGGCGACGTCCGTCAGGTCGTCGACCGCCCACTCCTGCAAGGCGCCGCGGACCAGCCGGCGGGCCCGGGAGACCGCGGTGGGCTCCGCCGGGAGCGTCCAGCCGACCGTGCGCGCGCCCTCCTCGCCACGGCCGAGCCGAGCCAGCAGCAGCGCGACGTCGTCCGGCTCGCGGCCCTGCTCCATGGTGTCCAGCACCGCCTCGCAGGCGTGCTGGATCGACAGGTACGGCTTCTCCAGCACCGACTGCAGCCGGCCGAGGCCGACGTCCAGGTCCTTGTCCCGGGACTCCACCAGGCCGTCCGTGCAGAGCGCCAGCACGCTGCCCTCCGGGATCACCAGCTCGACCGCCTCGAACGGGACGCCGCCCACCCCGAGCGGCGCGCCCGAGGGCAGGTCCAGCACCCGCCCCTCGCCGCCCGGCAGCGGGCTGCCGCCCCGGGCCGGGCCGGCCAGCGGCGGCACCACCAGGACCGGCGGGATGTGCCCCGCCTTGGCCACCACCAGCCGCGCGCTGGCCGGGTCGTAGACCGCGTACACGCAGGTGGCCAGCAGCGCCTCGTCCGGGCCCTGGGCCAGGTCGTCGGCCAGCTCGTGGACGTGCCGCAGCAGCACGTCGGGCGGCAGGTCCAGGGCGGCCAGCACCCGGACCGCGGTGCGCAGCCGGCCCATCGTGGCGGCGGCCCGCAGGCCGTGGCCCATCACGTCGCCGACCACCAGCGCGGTGCGGTCACCGGGCAGCGGGATCACGTCGAACCAGTCGCCGCCGACCTCGGTGCCGCTGCTGCCGGGGACGTAGCGGTAGGCCACCTCGACCCCGGTGGGCTGCGGGACCTGCTGCGGCAACAGGGTCCGTTGCAGGGTCAGCGCGGCAGTGCGCTCGCGGGCGTAGAGCCGGGCGTTGTCCAGCGAGCTGCCGGCCCGGTCGGCCAGCTCCACCGAGAAGGCCAGGTCGTCGCGGTCGAAGGCCTCCCGGCGGCCGGCCCGGCTGAGCACCAGCAGCCCGATCACGATCCCCCGGGCCCGCAGCGGGACCACCAGCATGGAGTGCGCGCCGAGCTCCAGGGCAGCTCGCAGCTTGGGGTCGCCGGGATAGGTGGCATCCTCCAACTCCCCAGTACCGGAAAGGAGTTCTGGCACGCCGGTGCGCAGCACCCGACCGTAGCAGGACTCGTCGGCGAAGGTGATCCGGGCTCCCCGACGGAGCATCACCTCCACCTCCTCGCCGTCCTCGGTGGCCGCCACCCCGAGCTGTAGCAGCGAGGTGCGCCGGTCGTGCGCGTGCCGCGGCAGGTCGTCACCGTGCGCGACCGCCTGCAGCAGGATCACCGAGGCGAAGTCGGCCAGCCGCGGCACCACCGCGCTGGCCAGCTCCTGGGCGATCCGGGAGGCGTCCAGCAGGTCGCCGGCCCGGGAGCCGAACTCGTTCAGCAGCGCCAGCCGGCGGCGGGCGTGCTCGACCTTGGCCACCGCGCGGTAACGGTCGGTCACGTCCATCACGGTGCCGGAGATGCCGAGCACCCTGCCACCGCGGTCGGTCAGCCGGCTGTAGGACATCGAGCGGTAGCCGGAGCGGGCGGTCAGCGGCGAGGCGAGGGTCACGTCGATCACCGGCTCGCCGGTGGCCAGCACCTGGCGCTGGATCACGGTGATCTCGTCGGCGGCGCGCTCGGGCAGGGTCTCGCCGGTGGTCCGGCCGACGTGGTCCTCGGCGGCCACCCCGTTCATCTCGGCCAGGGTCTGGTTGACGGCCGTGTAGCGCAGTTCGGTGTCCAGCACCGCGATGCCGAGCGGGGACTGCTCGAAGAGCGCGTCACGGACCGCGAGGTCCCGCTCGACCGCCTGCAGCGAGCCCGCCTCGGCCAGCGCCACCAGCAGGAACGGGGTGCCGTCGCCGTCCACCAGCAGCGAGATCCGGGCCTCCACCGGGACCCTGCCGCCGTCCCGGTGGCGCAGCTCGGTCAGGCCCTTCCAGCTGCCGGTGCGCAGCGCGGTCGCGAAAGCCGCGCGGGTGTCGGGGACCAGCCGCTCGTCGACCACCAGCTCCTCGATCCGGCGGCCCACCAGGACCTCGCTCGGCCAGCCCAGCAGCTCCTCGGCGGCCGGGCTCCAGAGCGCCACCCGGCCGGCGGTGTCGAGCATCGCGATGGAGACCCGGACCACGTCGAAGAGGCTGCCCCGGGTGCGCTCGGCGGTGTCCACGTCGGGGGTGGGACCGGCGCCGGGGAAGGGCGCGCAGGCGGCGCCGCGCGGGGCGGCGGTGACCGGCTCGACGGGGGCCGGCCGTGGGGGGTTCCCGGCGGTGGTCCTCCGCGACGGCCGGGAGACCCGCAGCCGGGCCCGGGCGGACGCACTGCCGGTGCGCCGTGGGAGGCCACCGACGCCGCTACCCGTACTCGTCACCGACAGGGCCTCCGGGTCTCGGGCGGAGCGTCCGGGCGGGAGGATGCCCGGACAACGTTCGGGTCATCTTTTCCGATTGGCCTACCAGAGTCGCGTCGCCGCGCCGAACGGGCGCCGCGTGGCACCCCGGACCGCTCAACCGACCCGGACCGCTCAACCGACCCGGTCGGCTCGACCGGCTCAGCCGGCGTGACCGGCGAGCAGCCGGGCCACCTCGGGCAGCACCTCGCGGTCGTGCTCCAGCCAGTCCACCTCGGCCAGCTCGTGCGGCCCCAGCCAGCGCAGCTCGGAGTGGTCCTCCAGCGGCTGCGGCTCGCCCGCCAGCAGTTCGGCGGCCCAGATCCGCAGCACCAGCCCGGTCCGGATCGGCCACTCGCCGGGCAGCTGCTCGCCGGCCCGGGCGCGCACCCCCAGCTCCTCGTACAGCTCGCGCTCCAGCGCCTGCTGCTCGGTCTCCCCCGGCTCGGCCTTGCCGCCGGGGAACTCCCATCGCCCGGCCACCTCGGCCGGCGCACTGCGCCTGGCGGCCAGCACCCGACCCCGGTGGATCAGGGCACCGCCGACGACGATCCGGTTCTCCATGCCCCGACCCTACGACGCCGCCGGGACGGCGCGGTGAACCGGGCACACCGGGACGAGGAACACCGCCGCACGCGCGGATTGACGGCCGTTGACCCGGCGTGCGACCGGCGACGGGGAGAACGGCCACCGGGAGGAGGCAGTGCGGGGGGGGGGGGGGGGGGGGGGGGGGGGGGGGGGGGGGGGGGGGGGGGGGGGGGGGGGGGGGGGGGGGGGGGGGGGGGGGGGGGGGGGGGGGG